>JBDTSX010000547.1:0-3698 GCA_039930925.1 Acidobacteriota bacterium
TCGGGGCTCGGGAACCAGTAGAGTCCGGCTTCAGCCGGACTCTTACGCAGAGCCTTCAGCTGACACTCTGAATCCTGAACGTTGCGCGATCGAGTTCCTCCGGACAATAATTATGGTTTCCATGATGGTGGCGCGGCGGTTTCTGATCGGTGGACGTGTGCAGGGTGTCGGCTTCCGGATGTTCGCGAGTGCGCGTGCGGCCGCGGAAGGGGTGCACGGCCACGCGCGCAATCTCGAGGACGGTCGGATCGAGGTACTCGCCGAAGGGGACGAGGAGTCGGTCGATCGCATCGAGATGGCGCTGCGCCGCGGACCGTCCGGCGCTGAAGTGGATTCGTTCATCGTCGAACCGGTCGAACCGTCCCGGCGCGCCCCCGGATTCTCGACCCGATAGTCGCGCCCGCGCACTCGGGGCGCACCCGCCCGGCGCGTGCGCGGCGCTCGTTCACGTTACGGGAGATTGATGGAAGACGATCAGCTCAAGTCGCGGATCCGCAGCGTCCCGGATTTTCCGAAGCCGGGGATTCTGTTCTACGACGTCACCACTCTGCTGCGCGATCCCAAGGGCTTCCGCCTGACGATCGATCGCCTGTCGGATCCTTACCGCGACAAGCAGATCGATTTCGTGGTCGGCATCGAGAGCCGCGGGTTCATCCTCGGCGCGGCGGTCGCGGATCGCATCGGCGCGGGATTCATCCCGGTCCGGAAACCGGGGAAGCTGCCGGCGGAGTGCATCCGCGCCACCTACGAGCTGGAGTACGGGACCGACAGCCTCGAGATGCATCGGGATGCGATTGGCTCCGGGCAGCGCGTGCTGATCGTGGACGACCTGCTCGCCACCGGCGGCACCGCGCAGGCCACGGTCGGTCTGGTGAAGCAGGTCGGCGGGATCGTCGTCGGCGTGGCGTTCCTGATCGAGCTGATGGCCTTGAAGGGACGCGCCAGGCTCGCCGAGGAGCAGGTGATGGCCGTCCTGCAGTACTGACTTATTCCCTGAAGCGGTTCTCCGGCGTGATCGTGAAGCTCTGACGCAGCAGCCGGCGATGGAAGGCGCCCTTCTGGAGATCGACCACCACGCGGATGTCGTCGGAGCCGTCCTTCATCCAGGACGCGGCGATGCGGATCCGGTAATTGCGATTGTCGCGCCCGGGCGTGGTCTTCCACATCTGGCGGCCGACGACGTCGCGCCACAGTCCGTAGGACAGTTCGCGCAGCGAGGTGAGCTCGTCATCGAGGAGCTGCCGGCGGATCTGCACGTCCCAGACGAACGGACTTCTGAACATGGGAGGCGTGTTCGCACTATACGAACGCGACGCGGGCAGCGTCAACTGATAGCACGGGCGGTCGCCGCGCCGCAGCTCAGCAGAACACACGTATCTGCTGGACTCGCGCGGCCGTCGCCGCTCATCTCCTGGTTGTCTCCGTTCGGCGCCCGATTGATGCGTTTCGACACGAGTCAGGCGCCGCACACGTTTCCCACGCACTCTCGGCCGCTGACAGGCCGCTGACGGAAGACTGGACGCGGCGTCACGCGCCACGTTACAGTCTGTCGATCTGCATTTCCACGAGTGGCGCCACGAGGCAGGGTCGCGCCGCTCGAGGCGGGGATGCCGTTGCGCCAGGTCGAGAGATGCTCGGCCGTCGATGCCGTGCCCCGATGCGGCGCACGCGGCAATCCCGTGGCAATCGGCGACGCGGTACGCACCGGATTGGTGCCCACAGAGCATGCGGCACACGACGCTAAGGACTTGTTACACTGGCGGTTAATGATTATCCGCGCCCGTAGCTCAGCAGGACAGAGCACTGGTTTCCTAAACCGGGGGTCGCAGGTTCGAGACCTGCCGGGCGCACCACTCTGGCTCCCGGTCACCTCCGCATCCGGCGCAAGACAGACACCATGAAAAGCACTGAACGTCACAAACTGAAGGAAAACGAGTTCGCCCGGACCGTGGCGCGCGCGCGCGGTGCGCTGGAGACACGCGGGCGCGATGCGGCGACGGTCGTGATCGTCGCGGCCGTGGCGCTGGTCCTGGCGCTCGGCTACATGGGCTGGCGGCAATCGCGGGCCGCGAAGGCGAATGAGTTGCTGGCGTCGGCGCTGGCGGTGTCAGAAGCGCCGGTGATCGCCCCGGCTCCGCCGGCCCCCGGGAGCCCGATGCCGGTGCAACAGCCGGGCACGTTCCAGACCGACCGCGCCAAGCTTGAAGCACAACTGCCCAAGTTCCTCGAGGCGGCCGACGCATATCCCGGCACTGATGCCGGCATCACCGCGCGCTACCACGCCGCCGGAACGCTCGCCGCGCTCGGCCGGTACGGTGAAGCGGAGCAACGCTACCAGGAAGTGATCGCCAAGGCGGGCAGCCGGATTTATGGACGCACGGCGCGCCTCGGATCCGCCGAGGTGCAGGTCGCGCAGGGGAAGTACGACAGCGCGATCAAGATTTATCAGGACCTGAGCACGGACTCGAATTCCCAGATTCCGCTCGACGGCGTGCTGATGGAACTGGGCCGCGCCTACATGAAGGCGGGCAAGAAGACCGAAGCGGCGCACGCGTTCACACGGGTCGTCGACGAATTCCCGCAGTCACTGTACGCCGCCGACGCGCGCAAGGAAATGGAAGAGGCGAAGAAGGGGTAGGCGGCGGGGTGTGAGCCCCGCCACCCGGGCCTTACGCAGTACGCGACGCGTCGGACTGCCACGCGATCTCGGAGGCTGGGGCCTGGCGTTGCGGCTCGACCAGCAGCCGCAGCGCATACTCGGTCGGCGCGCCGGTCACATCGCTGAACGGTCCGACCCGAAATACGGCCGAGAGAACCGTGGGTTTCCGGAGGGGAGCCGGCAGGTCGGTCCGCGAACGCTCGGTGCGATCGACCTGGAAATACACCAGTCTGTAGAGTGGAATCGGGGTTCCGCCGAGGCAATCGACACTCACGCCGTGGGCGCTGACGTCGCGGGTCACCACCGCGGCGGTCCGCGTGGTCCCCCGCGCGTCCTTCCACAGGATCTGCCCGGGCACCACGATGGGGTGCCGGTCCTCGGTGCGTTTCTCGTATCGGCCGCCGCCTTGCACGAGACGAAGTCGCTGTTCCATGTGTGTCAGGTCCCTTCGATACCGCGATAGTGCCGTTCGCTCTCACATGTATCAAGGTGCGCGCCCGAAATACCCGTTTCCAACCGATGCGGCATATTCCCCCGTAAGTTATTCGTGATGATACATTTATGCCTGTTCTGACAACGGAGACCGGGGCGATAGTACGGATATCTGATATCCACAGCACCTGATAACTGGATACCAAGTATCGCGTGACGCGTCGAGTCCGCCATCCCCAATCATGCGTGTGACTTGGAGCCACCGACACCCAGCCGGTCCATTTTCAGGTACAGACCCCGGCGCGTCAGGCCGAGCAGCCGCGCGCTTTCGGAAATATTCCCCGACGATCGCTCGAGTGCCGACTGGATCATTTCGCGCTCGATCTTTTCCACCGCCGCGGCCAGCGTCGTACGGCGCAGCCGGTGCCGCGACGTCCCGTCGATTGGGAGCTCCTGCGTGCCGAAGGCCGGCGACAGCAGCTCAGGGGTGATGAGACCGCCCGGCGAGGCCATCGCGACCGCGCGCTGCACCTCGTTCCTGAGCTGCCGCACGTTGCCCGGCCACGCGAAGGTGTCGAAGATGTCGAGCGTCTCGGCGGTCAGCCGG
>JBDTSX010000548.1:0-3688 GCA_039930925.1 Acidobacteriota bacterium
CTCGGGCGTGAAGCCGACGAACCACGCGTCGCGCAGGTCGTTGGTCGTGCCGGACTTGCCGCCGGCGTCGAGCGCAAAGCCGGCCGCGCGCGCGCCGGCGCCGGTCCCCTCGTTCATGACGCTGCGCATCATGTTCGTCACCAGAAACGTGGTGTCGCGCCGGGCCACGGTTTTGGTCGGGGCCAGCTCCACGTCGATCGTGTGTTCGCCGCTGACCAGCCTCGAGATCGCACGGAGGGGACGCACCATCCCGCCATTCGGGAACACCGTGTAGGCGTTGGCGATTTCAAACGGCGTGGCTTCGAAGACGCCAAGCGCAATCGACGGGTAGGGGTGGGGCGGCGTGCCCGCCCCGACCTTCCGCCACAGCGCCGCGACGTGGTCGTATCCGGCCATTTCCGCCACCTTGATGGTGGCAATGTTGCGCGAGAGCGCCAGCGCGCGCCGCAGGGTGATCGCCCCTTCGTACTCGCCGTCGTAGTTGCCGGGCGTCCAGGTCTGCTGGTTGAAGACGAACGAGGTCGGCTCGTCCATCACCAGCGTCGCCGGCGTCATGTCGGTACGCCCATCTTCGTAGGCCTGCTCGAACGCGGCGAGATAGACGAACGGCTTGAACACCGAACCGGGTTGGCGCCGCGCCGTGATCGCGCGGTTGTACTGCGACTGGTTGTAGGTCCGCCCGCCGATCAGCGCCAGCACCTCGCCGGTACGGGGGTCGATTGCGATCAGCGCCGCCTGTGCACGCTGCCGGCGTCGCTTCGCGAGCAGCTCGTCGACCCGCGCCAGCCCGTCGCGGACCGCATCTTGCGCGATCCGCTGCATGTGGAGATCGAGGGTGGTGTAGACGTCCACCGCACCGACCGCCTCTTTCCGGAACTTCTCCTGCAGCTCCTGGCCGACATAGTCCACAAAGTAGGGCGCTTCGGCGTCGAGCGCGCGCGGCGCGAGCTGGAGCGGCTCGTGGGAGGCACGCTCGGCGGAGTCCGCCGGGATGTATCCGGCCTCCGCCATCGCGCGCAGGACGACGTTGCGCCGCTCCTTCGCGCGGTCGGGATTGTTGAAGGGGGAGAGCCGCGACGGCGACTGGATGACGCCGGCAATCGTCGCCGCCTCGCTCAGGGACACGTTCGCGACGTCCTTCGAAAAGAACAGCCGGGCCGCTTCCGGGACGCCGTGAATGGCAAACGAACCGCGCTGCCCGAGCGACACGTCGTTCAGATAGAGCGTCAGGATCTGGTCCTTCGAGAGGCGACGCTCGAGCGCCAGCGACATGAACCACTCGGAGAACTTGCGCTTATACGTCTGTTCCGGCGTCAGGAACGTGTTCTTGACCAGCTGCTGCGTAATCGTGCTGCCGCCGCGGAGGTACTTCTTGCTGCCGAAGATGTTGCCGAACACCGCCGCGGCGACGCCGATCGGATCGACGCCGGCGTGCTCGTAGAAACGGTGGTCCTCGATCGCGAGGACGGCCTGCACCATCCGCGGCGGGATCGCGGCGAGCGGGACGTCCCGGCGTTTTTCGCGTCCCTCGGTGACGAGCGCCGTGATCAGGGGCGGATCCAGGCTGATGTGGTCCACCGTCCGCTTCGTCCCGAGCAGCTCGACGTGATCCACCGTAGTCGGCTCTCCGCCCTTGGCGCCGCGCGCGGCAAAGACGATGCGGAGGAGTTGCCCCTGGTGATCGCCGTCGCGAGGCATCGTCACGACGGCATCGCGCCCGACGGTGAATTGGCCGGGCTTCTCGGTCTTGCCCTCGTTCGAGTAGCCGAGATCATTCAGCCGCTCGACCATCAGCGCCGGCGTCATCGACTGGCCGCGCCGGAGCTCGAAGGCGCGCGCAAAGATGCGTGGATCCGCGCGCGCGGTTTCACCGTGCAGCCGCGCGTCGATCTGCCGCGAAAAGCTGATGTAGAAGTAGATGAAGAGAATCGAGAGCAGGAGCAGCGGGCCGCCGACGCCGGTCAGGACGTAGAATTTCCAGCCGCGCCGCCGCCATCGGAGGCGGACTCTCTTCGCAACCGGTCTGGTGGCGACTGGGCGGGCCGGTGGTCTCGGTGACACGGAGACCGTCATTCTACGCCGCTCCGCGGTGGTAGTCTAAGGCGGTCCCCGGATGAATCCCGCCAGCGACGTCGACCTGCTCGTCTTCGGCCCCCACCCCGACGACCTTGAAATCGGCCTGGGCGGAACGGTCGCGCTTCACGCAGCGCTTGGATTTCGCGTCGGCCTGTGCGACCTCACCCGCGGCGAACTGGGATCAAATGGCAGTCCGGAGGATCGCGAGGAGGAGGCGGAAGCCGCCCGGGTCGTGCTCGGGGCGGCGTGGCGGGTCAACCTGCGCTGGCCGGACGGCGGGATCGAGGGTGGAGCGGATCAGATCGCCGATGCCGTCCGCCTGATTCGCGCGTGCCGGCCGCGAACCGTGGCGCTCCCGTACTGGGCCGACCGCCACCCCGACCACCGCGCCGCCAGCGAGGTGCTCGCGCGCGCGGCATTCAAGAGCGGCCTGCGGCGCTTCGCCCCCGAGGAAGGTGAGGCGTGGCGCGCGGAGTGGGTCTGCTACTACCCGATCAACGACCCTCTCCCCGAATCGTTCGCGATCGACGTCTCGGCGCAGTACGCCACCAAGCGGCAGGCGCTGGCGTGCCATCGCACGCAGTTCACGCCGTCGGCGCCGGGCCGGATCGACACGCGGCTGACGGCGCCGCAGTTCAATCAGCTGATCGAGAGCCGGGACGCCCAGCTCGGGGCGCGCATCGGCGTCGCGCATGCGGAAGGGATCGTCGTGCGGGAGCCGGTGAACAGGCCGCATCTATTCAAGGATTGGCGCGCCGCGCCGCGCGGGACGGACCTCCGTTGAACATCGGCATCGTCTGCTATGCCTCGGTCGGCGGCAGCGGGATCGTCGCGACCGAGCTGGCGAAGTCGCTGGCCGCGCGCGCGCACAACGTGCACGTCCTCAGTGCCGACACTCCGTTCAGGCTCGGCAGCTATCAGCCCGGACTGACCTTTCATCGCGTGCACACTCCGGCCTATCCGCTCTTCCGCGAGCCGCAGTACCTGCTGACGCTCGCGACCCGCATCGTCCAGGTCTCGCGCGAGTTCGGCCTCGACATCGTGCACGCGCACTACGCCGTGCCGCACGCCACGGCGGCGTATCTCGCCAAGCAGATCCTGTTGTCGTCAACCCCGGACCGGGTTCCCCAGGTAATCACCACGCTCCACGGCACCGACATCACGCTGGTCGGGAGCGACCGTTCGTACTCGGAGACCGTGGCCTTCTCGATCGATCGCTCGGACGGCGTGACCGCTGTCTCCGAGAGTCTCCGCGACGACACCTACCGCACGCTGCCGGTCCGGAAGGCGATCACCGTCATCCCCAATTTTCTCGACTGCCACATCTACAAGCGCGTGCCGGACCCCGAGCTGCGGAAGCGCTACTGCTCCTCGGGATGCGAGAAACTGGTCATCCATCTCTCGAACTTCCGCCCGGTCAAGCGGGCCCCGGCGGTGGTCGAGATCTTCGCGCGGATTCGGGAGCGCATCTCGGCGCGGCTCCTCCTCGTCGGAGACGGCCCCGATCTTGGCGAGGCGCTCGATCTGGCGCGGTCGCTCGGGGTCGCGAAGCACGTCGAGCTCCGTCAACACCATGGACGCCCTCGATCAGCAGTTCAAGGACTACGTCAAC
>JBDTSX010000549.1:0-3669 GCA_039930925.1 Acidobacteriota bacterium
CCCGGATCCCGGCGAGCGCAGCTCACATCCGCGGGGCTCGGGGCTCGGGGCTCGGAACTCGGCGGATCCCGGATTGCGCACCCCGGATCCCGGATCCCGAACCCCGGATCCAATCACCGTGGCGATCGACATCATGGACGAGGCCCACTCCCTGCGGCTCGCGATGCGACGGCTGGGCTCGGATGCGGCGTTACGGGCCGCGCTTGGCGCGGCGGCGGCGCGCTCCTGGGCGCGCGAGCACTCGATGCCGCTGATGCTCGACGACTATGCGCGTGTGCTGGCTGCGGCGGCGGCTCGTCGAGCGCCGCGCGTGCAGTTGCCGCCCCATCTCGTCACCGACGGCGATCGCGTCCTGCGCCGGCTGCTCGGCGAGATGGGAATGGCCGATGTGTGGCGCGAAGTCCGCCGCTGAACACATGACTGGTTCGTCTTCCGCCTGAAGGCGGAAGCCACGGTGTCAGCGAACTCAATCGCGGGTTCGAGACGGTGCCCTGGCCTCGTGAGGCGGAAGGAGATCGCCCCGAGCCCCGTCCGTTAGCTCAGACAGAGGTGCTGGGTGTAGCTGTACTGGCGGAACGATGGATACCGATAGAAATAGCCGTCCAGCATCTTGAACGGCCGCCGCAGATGCCCGCGCAGCAGGTACTGCGAAATCATCCGGAAGAACACCAGCTCGGGGTATTCGGTCTCGACGTGAAAATACTTGCGGAGCTCCTGCACTTCACTGGGCATCAGCGGAAACTCGTCGGCGTCCCCCCACTTCGGCACCCAGAGCTTGCCGACCACGTGCTGACGGAACCAGATCATCGTCTTGCTGCGCGCGTTGTTTTCGGAAAAGAACCCCTTGCCGCCAGGCCTGATCACCTGCCGCATGAGCCGCGCGAACTCGTCGAACGGCTCGATGTGATGGAGGATCATCGAACCAAAAATCAGATCCGCCGGTCCGACCTCGGCGAGCGCCTGCGCCGACATGGTGATCGGCCGCACGTTGTCGATCTGGTTCTCCTCGCAGTACTGGGTCAGGTTCCTGATCGCGACGCTGCTCGAGTCGATGCTGATCACGTTGGCGCCGAGTGACGCGAAGAACAGGGAGGTGGCGCCGCGGCCACACCCGAGATCGATCAGGGTCATGTTCTCGACGCTCCCGAAGTGCTCGAGCGCCCGCCGGAGGACCGGGTCGGCGCGATCGGGCATTTCCACGCGGCTGTAGCTGCCCTGCTGGCCTTTGGAAAATCGCTTGTCCCAGAACTCGGTCGCCTGCATGACCCCGATTCTAATCACTACAGGTGGTTTCAACACCACAATCGTCCGCTGAAGCCGGACGCCACGCACCGAACCGAACGCAACCCGAACTCGAACTCGAACTCGAACTCGAACCCGAACTCGAACTCGAACTCGAACCCGAACCCGAACCCAACGTAGAACTCGACCTAAAATCTAAAACCCTAAAACCTAAAACCTGCCATGTTGATCTCGCCGCGGCCCCGTGGTTAGCTTGACGCACGCCGCCGGCCAATCGTTCAGGCTCGAACGGCGCGCGCGGCCGTCAACACCGCCTGGGGTAAACTTTGAAGATTCGGCTGAACGGTGAGCTGTTCGAGATCGGCGCGCCTGTCACGATCAGCGCCCTGCTCACCGAGCTCAAGATCGACCCACGGCTGGTGGCCGTCGAACACAACGTCACGGTCGTCAAGCGCGCGCTCTACGCCACGACAGAGGTGCAGGAGGGCGACGAAATCGAGGTCGTGAGGTTCGTCGGCGGCGGATCGCCCGCGCAACCGTGAGAATTCAAGTACGCGTCGTGCCGGGCACGGCGCGGCTCCTCGCTCCTGGCTCCTGGAACACGCTCTTATGACCTCCGATCCTCTCGTCATCGCCGGCCGGACGTTCCGGTCGCGCCTGATCATCGGTACTGGCAAGTACCCGTCGCACACCGTCATGGCGGACGCGCACCTCGCGTCCGGGGCCGACATGGTCACGGTCGCGGTGCGGCGCGTGAACCTGACCGACAAGAGCCAGGAATCGCTGGTCGACTACATCGATCAGTCGCGTCTCTTCATCCTGCCGAACACCGCCGGGTGCTACACGGCGGAAGACGCGATTCGCACCGCGCGGCTCGGACGGGAGGTGGGACTCTCGAACTGGGTGAAGCTCGAAGTGATCGGCGACGAGCGGACGCTCTTCCCAGACAACATCGCGCTACTCGAGGCGACGCGCGTGCTGGTGGCGGAAGGGTTCATCGTGCTGCCGTACACCAACGATGACCCGGTGATCTGCCGCAAGCTCGAAGAGGCGGGTGCGGCGGCGGTGATGCCGCTCGGCGCGCCGATCGGCTCGGGCCTCGGCATCCAGAACCCCAACAACATCCGGATCATCAAGGATCAGGCGCGCGTGCCGGTGATCGTCGATGCCGGAGTCGGTACCGCCTCGGACGCCGCCATCGCGATGGAGCTGGGGGCCGACGGCGTGCTGATGAATACGGCGATTGCGCTCGCCGCCGATCCCGTGGCGATGGCGAGCGCGATGAAGCTCGCGGTCGAGGCGGGACGCCTCGCGTTCCGCGCCGGACGCATCCCGATGCGCCCCTACGCATCCGCAAGCAGTCCGGCCCACGGCCTGATCACTCCCACGGTGGCGGCGGCGGGGACTTCGGCCTCGGGTGGAGGACGCTCCGGCGCGTAATGGCGGATCAGCCTGGCGAGCCGCTGGACGCGGTACTCCGGCGCCTCAGGACCGAGCGCGACGAGGCCGACGCACGCTATAACGAGGCGCTCACCGCCCTTGATCAGGCCCTCCGCCCGCCCGCTCTCCTGCCAAGGCCGGCGCCCGGCCTGGACGAATATCAGATCGCGCCCCTGAACGACGCCTGGAATATCCTTCCGGCGCCGCCGCAGGCGTCAGGCCCCGCCGGCAAGCTCACCGGGTTCATCTGGCGGGTCGTCGCCCCGTATCTCCAGCGGCAGCTCACGTTCAATTCGCTGTTCGTCGACCACGTCAACCGCAATGCCGCCGCGCGTCGCGAGGCGCATCGCGCCGCCGAAGCCGCGACCGCCACGCTCAATGCGGAGCTTGCGTCCATGGCCGCCTTTCAGGCGCGGTTGATGCTCTACCTCCAGCAGATCACCGCGTACGTGGACACCAAGGACCGCGATACCGCGGGAGGCGCCCTGGTGCTGAACGGAGCGTTGAGCGGCATGGCGGAAGTGCTCGACAAGCGCTTCGAGTCGATGACCGCGCGCGGGCACCGTGACGAGGCGCGGACGGCCGGCATCGTGACCGCCCAAGACGAGCTGCGCGGGACCCTTGGCGTCGTGCAGCAAGGATTCATGACGCTGAAACGGGAGCTCGAAAGCCTGCGAGCCCACGCGGCGGATCCCTCGCCCCGGAATCTGGATCCCGGCTCCCGGACCGCGAATCCCGAAGCACGCACCCCGGATGCCGGGCCCGCGAATACCGGCGCCTTCGCTCCTCCGCTCGACGCCTACAAGTATCTCGGCTTCGAGGATCAGTTCCGCGGCTCGCGCGAGGTGATCCTGGCGCGCTTCCAGTCCTACGTGCCCCTCTTCCAGGGGGCGGCCGAGGTGCTGGACGTCGGCTGCGGCCGGGGCGAGTTCCTCGATCTGCTCTCGGCCGCCGGCGTCACCGCGCGCGGCCTCGATCTCAACCACG
>JBDTSX010000550.1:0-3666 GCA_039930925.1 Acidobacteriota bacterium
CACGTTGCGGTCGGCGGGCTTCAAGCCGCCGATGTCGATTCCAAGGTGACGCGCGACGGACGATCGGACCTGTTCGGCGTCGAGCATCTCTCCTTCGATTTCGCTGCTTTTCAGGACATCGTCGGTCAGAGTTCGCAGGAGCGCTTCCTCCTTGATCTGGAATCCGAGCGCCTCCATCTGGCCGAGAAGCCGCCCCTGCTGATGCCTGACCGTCGACAGCGGCGCGGCCACTGTTTGATGGCTCCATCGGAACCCAGGCCACTCGTAAAGATCATGTATAGAAGTCATTCGCCGCACTTATTGCGTCGATTGTAGCGTATATTCACCGCAGGCCTCCATCGGACCTCATCTGCCGGCACGATCGCCCCCCAGCTCCTCGCGGCTGTGTGATTTTCCTCGCCGCGACGTTATTCACAGCAGGGCGCACCGGAAGTCTCCGCGCTCGTGAGAAGAACCGTCACCATTTCCTTCGAGGTGCCAGATGAGTGCTTTCTCCCATCGTGTTGCATATCGCGCGGTCGCTGGCGCCTGGTTCGCGGTCCTGGCGCTCAGTGGGCCCGCGCTGGCGCAATGCTCGTCGCCGGATGCCGGCCGCTGGGTCAAGGCGGGCGGAGACCCGGAGCAGATCGAGGTCTACTTCGCGTCGTGCGGCGATACCGCTGGCGCCGAGACGCATATGGGCGTCAAGGTGTTCGTGCGGCAGTCGAGCGGCGGTCTTTATCAGCGGACGCCGGTCAAGGCGGTCTACGTCGTCGACAAGAATACGCGGTGGCTCTTGGCGAAGGTCCCGACGGGCGGCTACGTGGACAAGATGTGGATGCGGGTGGTGAGCGGCCGCGACCACCAGAACGTCCTGAGAGTCTTCATCAAGCACGAGTCACTCGACAGCAAGCCGAGCGCCTCGGAGTGGGCCGAGTACCGCAGGCGCTGAGTTGCCTGCGGTATGGCGCAGCGTGGGTCGTGGAGGGTGTCGTGCGGAGCCGTCACCGCGATGGTGACCCCGATACCCGGGTGTTGGCGCTTGATGTAGACTACGCGCTCGGCGGTGCCCTCGATGATTGATCAGGTCGACGATCGACTGAAAGAGTGGGTCGGAACGGCGGTCGGCCCGGTCGCCGTGTCGCTTGCGCTGCCCAACGGCAGCCGTCCTGGCACCGGCGTCAATCTGTATCTCGTCGAACTGGCGCTGAAGCCGCTCGTCCGCCGGCGCGGGCACTCGGCGCAGCAACTGACGCTGAGATATTTGGTGACGACGTGGGCGGAGCAGCCGGAGGATGCGCATCGCCTGCTTGGCGACCTGGTATTCGCCGCGATGGAGGCGAGCGACTTCGAGGTGGAGCTGGCCGGAGCATCGACCGAGCTCTGGCACGCGCTCGGCACACCGCCGCGGCCGTCGTTCATGCTCGCCGTGCCGCTCGAGAAACTGCGGCCTGCCGAGCAGGTGCCACGAGTCCTCAAGCCGGTGGTGATCGAAGTCGCGCCGGTGGAGAGTTTTCACGGCCTGGTTCTTGGGCCGGGTGATGTGCCGCTCGCCGCGGCGCGTGTCCGGATGGAGACCCTGGGCCTCGAAACACGTACCGACGGCGCCGGACGTTTCCTGTTTTCGTCTGTGCCTGGCGGTGGACGGCCGAAGAGCCTTGTCGCGCAGGCACACGGCGTCGAGACCGCCGCGACCACGACCTCGCAGCATCCTGCCGCGGGCGATCCCTTCGTTTTGCGATTCGAATCGATGGAGGACTGAATGCCCCTCTCCTCATACCAGACGCCCGGCATCTACATGGAGGAAATCTCGACCGGCGCGCGCCCGATCCAGGCGGTTGGCACCAGCACGGCGGGATTTGTCGGGGAAGCGCCCGACCCCGCTGCCCGCGTCAACGAAGCGGTCGCGGTCAACAACTGGACCCAGTTCCTGAAGGAGTTCGCGCCGGAGAAGAGCGTCAGCACGCCGCTCTCGCACGCGGTCTACGGCTTCTTCCTGAACGGCGGGGGCCGCTGTTACGTGGTCAACGTCGGCAGGGGGCAGCCGATCACCGGGACCCGCGCCGGACTCGAAGTCCTCGAAACCATCGACGAGGTCGCGATCGTCGCGGCGCCGGGGTACTCCGATGTCGCGTCGCACGACGCCCTGCTTTCGCACTGCGAGAACATGAAGGATCGCGTCGCGATCCTCGACTCGCCGGCCACCGTGAAGGACATCGACGAGCTGACGATGGTCGGGAGCGTGCCGAGCCCCTCGAGCGACAGCAGCGAGCCAGGGGCGAAGAAGGCGGCGCGGCCCGCAAGGGGGCTGCGCCCGCGCCTGTCCGAACGCGGCTACGGCGCCTTCTACTTCCCGTGGATCACGGTGCGCGACCCGCTCTCCACCAAGGACATGGTTGACGTTCCGCCGTCAGGACACCTGGCCGGCATTTACGCGCGGACCGACGCGGTGCGCGGCGTCCACAAGGCCCCGGCAAACGAGCCGGTCCGCGGCGCGCTCAATGTCACGTACCGCGTGACCAGCCAGGAACAGGGCGTGCTGAATCCCAGCGGCGTGAACTGCATCCGCTGGTTCCCCCGCGAAGGAGTGCTGGTGTGGGGCGCGAGGACGGTGGCCGACGGCAGCAGCGAGTGGCGCTACCTCAACGTCCGCCGGCTGTTCAACATGATCGAAGAATCGATCGTGCAGAGCACGCGCTGGGTGGTGTTCGAGCCCAACGACATGTCGCTCTGGAAGTCCATCCGCCGCGACGTCGGCGCATTCCTGACGCTGGTCTGGCGCGACGGCGCGTTGATGGGCGCGACCCCGGATGAAGCCTTCTTCGTGAAGTGCGACGCCGAGACCAATCCTCCCGAGGTGATCGACGCCGGCCAGGTCGTCATCGTCATCGGGATCGCGCCCGTCAAGCCGGCGGAGTTCATCGTCTTTCGCATCGGCCAGCACGCCGGCGGCGCGCAGGTTGAAACGCAGTAATCGTCGAGGAGGTTCGAGTGGCTCAACCAGGCGTTGCAACCGATCCCTATCGCGCCTACAACTTCAAGCTCGAGATCCAGGGAGTGACGGAAGGTCACTTCACTGAGTGCACCAATCTCGGTATCAAGGTGGAGGCGATCCGGTATCGCGAAGGCGGCACCAGCCAGCTGGTGCGCCGTCTTCCGGGACCGGTCGAGTACGGCGACATCACGCTTCGCTACGGGCTGACGTCCTCCACCGAAATCTGGAAGTGGTTCATGACCGGCGTGAAGGGGAAGGTCGAACGGAAGAACGTCTCGATCGTCATGCTGGACGCTGACGGCGTCACCGAGGCGTTTCGATGGGATCTCGTCAGTGCCTGGCCGAGCGCCTGGCGCGGCGCGCCCCTCGACGCAATGGCTCGCGAGGCGGCAATCGAGGAAGTCACGCTGGTGTTCGAGACGCTGGACCGGAGCTGATCTGTGCTGCGCCGTCTGTGGATACGCCTGCTGAACGCGATTGCGGCAAAGCTGCGACACTGGGCGGAAGCGCTCGGCGCGGGCGATGACGCAGCCGCAGCGCCGGCGGGTCCCGAGTGGCGAGGTCCGGTGCACGGTCCACCGGCGCATTGGCTCGAGCGCGTGCGCCGCGATGCGCCGCAGCTGCTCAGGCCGCCTGCCTCCGAAGGCGCTCCGCCGCGAATGGTGGCGCAGCCGCCGGATTTCGAGATCACG
>JBDTSX010000551.1:0-3662 GCA_039930925.1 Acidobacteriota bacterium
AGCAGCCGTCCAGCTGAAGCCGGACGCTACCGAATCAAGCAACTCGTCCGGCTAAAGCCGGACGCTACCGCATCAATCACCCGTCCGGCAAAAGCCGGACGCTACAGGAGCAAATCACCCGGGCCGACTGACGCCGGACCGGCGCGTATCAGCCGCCGGCGCGTCCGCGGCCGCCGCGGCCGGGCGCGGGCGGCTGCGTCAGCGGCGGGGCGGGGGGAGCGGCGGCCGGCGGCAACGCGCCACCGAGCCGGAACGCCCACAACGAATCTCCGCGCGCCGAGAGCGTGAAGCCGCTGCCGCCTGCGAGCACGGCCACATACTGCTGGCCATCGACTTCGTACGTCGCCACCGGCGCGTCCACTCCGGCCCCGGTCTGAAATTGCCACAGCTGCTTGCCGTTGCGGATGTCGTAGGCGCCGAGCGTCCCGTCAGGCTCGCCGTGCAGCAGCAGCCCGCCGGCGGTGCTGAGCACGCCGCTGCCGGTCCCGATCGGATACGTCATTTTCTTCTGCCAGACGATTGTATTGGTCGTCGGATCCATCGCGGTCAGCGTTCCGCCCCGCGGCTCGCCGGGCGGCCGGAAGAATCCCACGCCTTCATCCGTGGTCTTCAACTGGCGTGTCGCCTCGTCCCAGACCTGGCGGCGCAAGCCGTACGCGCTGTTGATGATGTTGCCCGCGACGTAGATCAAATTGGTTTTCGGACTGAACGACATCGGCGCCCAGGACAACCCGCCGAGCGTGCCAGGCGCCATAATCACCGGCTCTTCCCAGTAGGTGCCGAAAATACAGCTGCTCTTCGCGCCTTCCGCCACGCTCCCTGGCTCGGGACAGGTCGGCACGAACGAGTCGCCGATCGGGAACGGCTGCGTCCTCGCCGTCTTCATTCGCGGCTCCTGTGGCACCGCGCGTTCCTCGATCCCGACGAGCGGCTTGCCGTTGGTGCGGTCGAGCAGGTACATCAAGCCGGTCTTTCCGCCGTGCAGCAGAATCTTTCGCGGCTCGCCGCGATAGCGGATGTCGGCGAGGACCGGTGACGCGCTGTTGTCGTAGTCCCAGATGTCGTGATGCACTTCCTGGAAGTGCCACCGGCGGGCCCCGGTCGTGATGTCGAGCGCGACGATGGAGGCGGTGAAGAGGTTGTCGCCGCCGCGATCGCGGCCATCGTTGTCGGGCCCCGCATTGCCGACCGCGATGTAGAGCAGGCCCAGATCGGGATCGAGCGCCGGGTGCGTCCACACCGGGCCGCCGCCGTACTTCCAGGAGTCTCCTTCCCAGGTGTCGGCGCCGAACTCCCCGGGGGCGGGCAGGGTCCAGAACTTCCACACCTCTTTGCCGGTGGCGGCGTCGTAGGCGCCGAACTGGCCGCGCACGCCGACTTCCCCGCCCGCCACGCCGATGAAGACACGCCCGCCGTAGTAAATCGGCGGCGCGGCGGTGAATGCCGGACCGGGCTCCGCCATCTGCGTCTTCCACATCCGCTTGCCGGTCTGCTGGTCGAGGGCGACGAGCGAATTGTCGCGCTGCCCCGAGAACACCTTGCCCTCGGCCGCGACCACGCCGCGGCTGGTCATCGAACCCGACGTGGCCTCGGAACGGTACGTCCAGCGGACCACCCCGGTCTTCGCGTCGATGGCGAAGACATTCCCCGGCCCCGACGAGATGAACATGACGCCGCCGACGACGACCGGCGTCGCCTGCATGTTCCCGGCGGTGCGGCCCTCCTCGAGGTGCAGGGTCCAGGCGGCGCCAAGGCTCGCGACATTTTTGGTGTTGATTCGATCGAGCGTGGAATAGCGCTGGTTGCCCCAGTTGCCGCCGACCAGGGGAAAGTCGCGGGCCGGAGGACGCGTCCAGCCCAGATCGATGTCCGCGGGCGTGGCGGAGGGGCGGCCGGCGAGTGTGGCCAGCGCGAGCACGAGCGCCAGGAGGCTCGACAACACTTTCACGCACGGCCCCAAGGTTCTCGACCTTTCACGGTCTCTGAAGGAAGCCACGTCTCAAGACACTCCACGCTCGAGGATCGGGCGCGCGTGATCGAGCGGCGTATGCGCGTCGAGAAACAGCCAGCATACCGCGCCCAGACTGTACACCGCGGCGGATACATAGAACGTCATCGTCCAATCCTGGTTGGTCCATTTCAGGAGATAGCCGACGACCAGCGGCGACATGGCGCCCGCCAGGCTCCCGAACATGTTCATCGCACCCGAAACCGTTCCCGCATAACGGCCGCCGACGTCCATCGTACCGGCCCAGGCGGCCGGCATCACGAAGTCGTTGAAGAAACCGGCGAAGCCCAGGATGATCATCGCCTGCACCGGGTCGTGGACCCTCGTGAACACGAAGATCGACGCGGATGCGCCGACGAAGCCGAAGATCGCCACGATCCGCCGCGCCGGCGCGACGCCGCCGGCGAGGCGCGCGAGCCGCGGAATGATGGCAGCCGACAGCAGGCAGCCGAAGCCGCCGAGGAACAGCGGCAGCCCGGCGAGCAGCGCCCCCAGCTTGATGCTGGTGCCGCGCACTTCGCTCAGATAACTCGGCAGCCAGGTGACGTAGAACCACCAGCCGTACGCCAGGCAGGCGTACTGCGCGCAGAGGAGCCAGACCTGACGGCTGGTCAGCAGCAGGCCCCAGGGCATGCCACCGTGCACCCGCGCCGTTTCACTCGGAGGGGGCAGCATCGCCAGTTCGGCCCGGTTGACGCGCGGGTGCGTGCTGGGGTCGTCGCGGTACCACAGATAGAACACCACCGCCCAGGCTGCCCCGAGGATGCCGAACAGCTCGAACGCGCGGCGCCAGGAGACGTACTGCAGGATGTAGGCGACGAGCAGCGGGGTCAGTGCGCCGCCCCAACGGGACGCGAACCACAGAATCGCCTGCGCGCGCTCGCGCTCGCGCGTCGGCAGCCACACGGTGAACACCCGCGTCATGTTCGGGAACGCGCCGGCCTCACCGGCGCCGAACAGCGTCCGCGTCACCAGCAGGGACACGAAGCTCCAGGCCCAGCCAGTGGCCGCGGTGAAGAACGACCACCAGATCACGATCCGCATCAGCACACGCCGCGGGCCCATGCGATCGCCCAGCCAGCCGCCGGGCACTTCGAAGAGCGCATACGCGACCCCGAAAATCCAGAACGCCCAGCTCATCTCGATCTTGGTGAGCCCGAGGTCCCGCTGAATCGACGGTGCCGCCTGTGAGATGCAGACCCGATCGATGTAGGTGATGATCGCGAGCGCAATACAAAAGGCGACGGTCACGTACCGCGCGCGGGTCGGCGGTTCCGCGACGTCGTGGGCGAACGGCGGGGGCGCCGGCGGCCGGGAAGACGGAGACGTCATCAGGCGGAAACCCTCGGTTAGGAAAAACTGGACCTCATGATACGTCAGCGCTGCGGCGGGCCGCCGCGAGGTTCGTGGTCTCCGGTGTCACACCGTGGCGTCCGGCTACCGCCGGACGAAAACGGCCCTGGCTCACCAGTGGCCCGCCGGCCCGGCCGGCGACTCGCTGCGGCGAGCGGCATAACGAGGACCTCCGAACGTCGGCCATTTTGCGGCATAATCAGTAGCGGTCTGAAGTCCTCCGGACGCGGATTCCCCATGGACACGAACACATAAACATCTTCATGCCTAAAACACATCGAACGCTCGCGCAACAGTCCCG
>JBDTSX010000552.1:0-3649 GCA_039930925.1 Acidobacteriota bacterium
CATCCATGTACCAGAAGTCCTGGGGCAGGACACCGATGATCTCGAGCGGGGTGCCGTCGAGCGTGAGCCGACGCCCGACGGCGGCCGGATCGCCGCCGAACCGCCGCTGCCAGTAGCCGTAGCCGAGCATGACGACCGGTGGACTTCCCTCCTGGTCGTCGCGTTCGGTGAACGCGCGGCCGAGGATCGGCTGGACCCCCAGTATCGGGAGGAGCCGATGGGTGGCCATGATCGCGTCCACCCGCTCCGGTTCGGCGATGCCGGTCACCGTGTAGGCGTTCTGGTTCCAGATGGCGACGTCGGCCAGCGTCTTCGATTCTTCCCGGTAGGTGATGTAGTCGGCGATCGACGCGTTCAGGCTGTCGATGTTGACCCCGGGTGCGGTCTGCCAGAGGCCGACCAGGCGGTCGGGCTCGGGGTACGGCAGCGGCTCGAGGAGGACGGTGTTGACGACGCTGAAGATGGCGGTATTGGCCCCGATCCCCAGCGCCAGCATCAGGAGGGTCGCCAGCGTGAACACCGGGGTGCGGATCAGACGGCGGGCGGCGTAGCGCAGGTCACGCATCAGGTCGAACATCGGTTTTGCCTCTGGCTGAATCTCTACGCGGTAGCGCCGATTTGGTTCACCGGTGCCGTGGCGCGCACGTCCTTGAAGCGGTCGTCGAGGGCCTGGCGCGCGCTCACGAGGCCCGCCTCCGCGTTGCTTCGCAACGCTACGATGCGGCATCCTCCGCTTGACCGACATACGGCTGCGACAGACTCATCGGCACACAGGGCGAGCGCGTCGCCGGCGATCGTGTGCATCGCGCGCAGCGTCGCGACCGTCATCTCCGGGATACCGCTGAGCATGGGGTACACACCAGGCGCCGCTTCGTCGGCCGAGTCGGTCCAGACGAGGACGATGTCTAGTATGGGTTTGGCCGGCAGACCAGGTACGGACGTCGAGCCACAGGCTCTGTTTCGCAACAGCTTCGGAACGACGGCCCGGATCCTGGCGGCCTCGCGCTCGAACAGTCCCGTCCATCGGGGATCGTACTCGACAAGCACAATGCGGCCGTTCAGTGGCTTCGCTTCGCGGATATGGGCGGCGCGAATCTGCTCGTCGGTGAGGCATGTGCCGGTCAGTCAACTGCGGCCTCCGACACCAGATTACTCGTCGGTAGTCGCGCAGGATAAACCGATGCCGGCGAGGCCGAGCTGTGCGGCAACGAAAGCCGTGACGCCACATGCCGCGCATGTCCGCCTCGAGCTGGTCTTGCCGAACCTTGGACGCACGCAGTGACGCTCTGTGATTGACGGAGGAGTGACCGAGCAGAATCGAGCGTGGGACACATGGACAGCACCGGCTCCACGTATGAACGGTGCGAGCGGTTCTGTACCTTTGAGTACTCCCGATACTGAGCGAACGCCGTTCCGAGCGTGATGGCTCCGGGCGCCCGGATTTTCACTTCGCCGATGGCTTCGACGTTCGGTACGAACGTCAGGGCGTTGCTGAAGCTGTCGGAGATGCCGACGCCGTCCATGAGGATGTTGCCGCCGCCGCCGCCCAGCGTCGAGATGGTCGTCCCGCCGACGTTGGTGGTCACCGTCACGCCCGGCGCCATGACGGCGAGGCTCGTGAAGTTCCGGGACGAGATCGGCAGGTTCTGGACCGCCTCGGTCTCGATGGCAAACGACCGCTCGCCGCTCTGCGACTGAATCAGTGTCGCCTCCGCCCTGACGTTCACTGTTTCGCTCTGGCCGCCGATCTCCAGGGTGAATGCCGGGACGGATACGCGGTCGAGCTGATTTGGGCGCCGCGAGGTGCGCGAGCCCGAGTCGACAGGACCGTTTTTCATGCCGAACGAGGACCTTTCGAGCCACCAATGCGGACCCCGCGGCACCAGCCGCAGCCGCGCGACACGGGGCGTAACTATCGGTGAACGCCGCCGCCGCGGAAAGCGGTTTACGGCATCGCTGCGGGAGCTGCGGGTGGTGTGCCTTTCGTGTCAGCTACTTGCGGTCGTTGGTGAAAGGTGTAAACTCAGCGTCCGATACCAGATCGGGCGCTGGCGATGTCCATCGTCGCCACGCCGAGTCTGAGTGCGGGTGACCGATGGGCGTTCAATCACCGTCTGCGCCGCCGCCGGACCGCGAGGCGGCAACGGCAGGCCCCCCTTGGCATCCCTCCACAACAGCCGAAAAGGAAGAGGTGCGCGAGCAGGTCGGCCGCATCCTTGCCACGGCACCATTCCGCAACAGCAAGCGGTTTCCCGCGTTCCTTCGCCACACCGTCGAGCACGCGCTGTCGTCCACCGGGGGGCTGAAAGAGCGCAGCATCGGCCACGAAGTGTTCGGTCGGGATCCCGCCTACGACACCGCGCAGGACCCGGTTGTGCGGATGACGGCCGCCGAGGTCCGAAAGCGCCTTACCCATTACTATCAGCTGCCGGAACATGCGGGCGAGCCGGTCATCAGCTACCAGCCGGGCTCGTATATCCCGGAGTTTTCTCTGCCCTCGACCGCTGCCCTGGCCACGCCAGTCGCCGAAGCGGCGGTGCCGTCGGCCGAACCCGAGCCACCGCCGAAACGGCTCGCGCGCCGGTGGCGGATTGTCGGACCGGCGGCAGTTGCCGCCATCGTGGCCGTTTTTCTTCTCGGTGCGCTCGCGCGAGATCGCCTCGCCGCACCGCCCGGCCCGCTCGAGCGATTCTGGGCGCCCCTGGTCAAGCCGGCAGCCCCTGTGCTGTTGTGCATTGGCGCGCCGCATTCGGAATTCGGGCGAACCGACACCAGAGCCGAACCGCAGCCGTCGAGCCGATCCGACCTGACCGTCGCCGAGTTCCTCCGCGCCGAGTCGGTCAGCTATACCGACGCTGTGACGCTGGCGTTGCTCGCGGGCGAGCTTCGCTCGCGGGGCAAGCCATTTCATGTCAGGCGAATCAGCGGCACCCAACTGGAGGATCTGCGGGACGGGCCGGTCGTGTTGATTGGAGGGTTCAACAATCCCTGGACTCTCCGCCTCGGTGAGGGCCTTCGGTTCACCCTTCAGTTCGAAGCCAACGGTCCCTATATTCGGGACCGTGATCATCCCGAGAGCCGCGAATGGCAACCAAAGTCGGGCCGATTGAGAGACATCAGTCAGACCTACGGCCTGATTACGCGCGTTCAGGACAAGTCCACCGGCCGGGCGGTTCTCGCAGTGTCGGGTCTGGTGCTCGGGACGCGCGCGGCCGCCGAATGCCTGAGCGAGCCGGCGTGTCTGGATCCTGCTCAGTTTCCAACTACGATGGATTGGGAACACGGCAATCTGCAGATTGTCGTCGCCGCCGCCGTGATCGGTGAGAACTCGGGCTCACCTCGAGTCGCTGTCGCCCACGTGTGGTAATTGTCTCCGTGGCGGTGCCCCCGCACGCCTGAACGCCCGACCCCGGCAGTCTGCCGCCCGCGCCCGATCCTCCGCAGCCGGAAGTACCCAGCGTTCGCGCCATCCCTGAACGCTTCCTCGTCTGGGTGGCTCGCCGCGGACCAGGCGATACAGCGCTTCAGCCCGTGAGGTCGTACGGGCAGATCCGCGCAGCACTGGAGCCGGCCGATTCGACGTTACGAGGCTCCGTTACTGTATCGGGGTTGACGATACAGCGCGGTGCGGACGTAGTCTTCCGATGGT
>JBDTSX010000553.1:0-3625 GCA_039930925.1 Acidobacteriota bacterium
ACCCGGACGCGGTGGATACGATTTGCACGCTCTGCGAGAAGGGCTGCAACACCACTGCGTGGCTCAAGGCCAAGCCGGAGTGGGCGAAGGGCGCACAGCTGATCCGGACGACGCCGCGCTATAACCCGGCGGTGAACGACTACTGGATGTGCGACATCGGGCGGTTCGACTACCGGTGGATCGAAGGGGACCAGCGGCTGCAGAAACCGCTGCTACGTTCGGATGCAGGAACGCTCGAGCCGACCGACTGGACCAACGTCCTCGGCAAAATTGCCGACCGCGTGGCCGCGGCCGGCCGCTCGGAGCTCCGGTTCCTCGTCTCCGCGCACGCCTCGATGGAGGAGCTGTTCCTGATCGGGCGGCTCGGCGGCGCGCTGGGCCTTCCCGAGGACGGCGTCGCGGTCAGCTGGCGGTACCGCGAGAAGCCGCAGCCGCCGGGCGTGAAGTTCAAGATTCCGCCGGTTGACGCCCCGAACGTCAATGGCGCCAGGGACCTGGGCTTCCCGGTGAACGCCACCGACAAAGGCAAGGCCGATATTGCCGCGTTCCGCGCCAGGGTCGAGGCGGGTGCGATCAAGGCGCTCTACGTATTCGACCCGGGCCCGGACGGCTACATGGGTGACGTTTCGTGGATCGTCGAGGCGAAGCGCGCCGGCCATCTCCCCCTCCTGATCGTGCAGGGCGTGCTGTTGACGGCGCTCGCCAATGCCGCCGACATCGTCCTGCCCGGCGCCTCGTGGGTCGAGAAGGATGCCGCGTACGTGAACGGACAGGGCCGCCTGCAGGGGGCATCCCGCGCCATCGCCCCTCCCGGTGACGCGCGGGAAGACTGGCAGATCTTCGTCAACGTCGGCTACGCGCTGCGCATTCCGCTGGCCTACGAGACGAGCGCCGCGGTGCGCGCGGACGTCGCGGCCGCGTTGGGCGGCACCGAGCGTTACGCCGGTCTCGCGAACCTCGCCTTTGCGCGTCCGGTGACGGCAAGGACGTGGCTCCAGGCATCGAACCCCTCGGAGCGATGGAAGTGGGACCTGATGTTCCAGGATCTGCCGCCCGTGAAGTTCCAGTCCACGCCGCGCACCACGATTCCGCTCCAGAAGGTGGACTGACGGTGACGTCAGCCGGGCGCGCGTGAAACGCTTCCTCGTACTCGCGCTCGTGCTCCTGAGCGCGGTGGGAGGACGCGCGCAGACTTCGCGCCCGAAGGCCGAGGTGACGCCCCTCGTCGAGGGCACGGCGCGCCCCGGCGGCACCGTCCGCGTCGCGCTGAAGGTCACGCTGCCGGAGGGCCTCCACACCCAGTCGAACAAGCCGCGCGATCCCGTGCTGATCCCGACCACCCTGATCGTTGACGCCCCACCGGGCGTGACGGTCAGCGAAATCGTCTGGCCGCCGGCGATCGATCTCGCTCAGGCCGGAGCGGACCAGCCGCTCGCGGTCTTCGAACGCGAGTTCCTGATCGGCGTCCAGCTCTCTCTCCCCGCTGCCGCCCGCGGCGATCTGGCGATTCCCGCAAAGCTGCGCTACCAGGCGTGCGATGCCCGCATGTGCTTCGCGGCGACGACGGCCGACGCGCAGTGGGTGATCCATGTCGTGACGGGCGCGGCGAAAGCCGCCGTGGATCCGGCACAGAAAAAAACCTTTGCGAGCATCAAGTTCGGGACCGGAGAGAAACCGGGCGCAGCATCCGCAGCGACGGCACCGGCTCCCCCCGTTGCGGCCGCACAGGCGGGGTCGCAAGACGATCTCGCGGGGCTCGACGACTTCACGGTCACCGGAACCGCTGGCGGCTATCTCAGCACGGCGGCGTTTCTCGAGTTCATCCACAACGCCGAGGCGGGCGTCAAGCCGCGCGGCATGTTCGAAGGGCGCGGTCCACTCGCGATCCTGTTTCTCGTGCTCCTCGGCGGGCTCGCGCTCAACCTGACGCCGTGTGTCCTGCCGATGATTCCGATCAACCTCGCGATCATCGGGGCGGGCGCACAGGCGCAGTCGCGCGGCCGCGGCTTCCTCCTCGGCACCGCCTACGGTGTCGCGATGGCGGTGGTCTACGGCGTCCTCGGACTGGTTGTGATCCTGACCGCGGGCACGTTCGGCACGATCAATTCGTCACCGTGGTTCAATCTCGGCATCGCGATCCTCTTCGTCGTGCTGGGGCTGGCGATGTTCGACGTGCTGTTCATCGACTTCTCGAAGTACTCGGCCAGCCTGCCGGGAAGCGGGAAGCGCGGCAGCGTCATGCTGGCATTCACGATGGGGGCGGTTGCGGCGCTGCTCGCGGGTGCGTGCGTCGCGCCGGTGGTCATTCAGGTGGTGCTCTTCTCGAGCAACCTGTACGCGACCGGCACCAGAATCGCGCTGGCGCTGCCGTTCTTCCTCGGGATCGGGATGGCGATTCCATGGCCGATCGCCGGCGCCGGCCTGGCCGCGCTGCCCAAGCCCGGAATGTGGATGGTGCGGGTGAAGCAGGCGTTCGGCGTCTTCATTCTCGCCACCGCCGTCTACTACGGCTACGAGGCGTATACGCTGTTCGCGAATCGCTGGGTCGATCCGAACGCGGTCACGTCGAGCGTGCAGGAGCAGCTCGCGTCAGGGTGGCATGCATCGCTCGCCGAGGGACTCGCCGTCGCGAAGCGCGAGCACAAGCCGGTCCTCATCGACATGTGGGCGACGTGGTGCAAGAACTGCCTGGTGATGGACCGGACCACCCTGGCGAGCGAAGACGTGAAGCGCGCGCTCTCGGGTTACGTCAAGATCAAATACCAGGCCCAGGATCCGGACGCGCAGCCGGCCAAAGGTCTGCTCCAGCGGCTGTCCGGCACGGGTCTGCCCGCCTACGGCATCCTCAAGCCGAAGGACTGATCCGCCAGTCACCTACTCGCGGACGTTGATCAGATCGACGATCTCGGTGTGCCCCCTCGCCACCGCTCGCGCGAGCGGCGTCCGGTCCTCCGCATCCACCGCGTGGGCGTCGGCTCCGCGCCCCAGGAGGGCCTTGGCGACGGGGAGATATCCGCCTTCGGCGGCGATATGAAACGGGGTGTGGCCGCCGGCGTCCGGGACGTTCACATCCGCTCCGGCCTCGATCAAGAGCAGCGACACGTCGACGTGTCCGCCCGCCACCGCGGCGTGTAGCGGCGTGTTGCGGAGCGCGTTCTGCGACAGGGTGCTCAAGCCCGCGCCGGCCGCCAGCAGTTTCTCGGCAGCCGGCTTGCGGCCGAAGAACGCGGCAAGATGGAGCGGCGTCCAGCCGTCGTAGGCAAACGCATTGGCCGCAGCCGGAGTCGCGGCCAGCTCCGACTCCAGCACCGCCACGTCGCCAAGCGCCGCCGCGGCGAAGATGTCGAGCTTGGCGCCCGCCTCGAGCAGCAGATCCACGGCCGCATGGTGACCCCGGTAGAGTGCCGTCATCACCGGTGTCTCGCCCGATTCCGCCCGAGCGTTCGCCAGCTCCGGGTCCGACTCGAGCAGGTGCTTCAACCTGGCGACGTCCTCGTCCTTTGCCGCTTCGATGACTTCGTCCGCGCGCATGACTTTTCCCCGTTCTCGTTCGGATCAATTCGTAGGGAGCGCCGCTCGAACCCTCAACGCCCCCGGCAGCATCCGCACCTCGATCGACCCGTGG
>JBDTSX010000554.1:0-3618 GCA_039930925.1 Acidobacteriota bacterium
GGCGGAAGCCACGTGCCGGCTTGGCGCAGATCGTCTGCGCAGGGCATGATGAAGAAGAAGACCGGGAACACGGCAGCGGGCGTCGATCGTTCCGAGACCATGACCTACATCGATTCGGCAGTCTTGAACCTGACTGAATGGCTCTGCCGCAGGTTCCAAGTGATGACCGGCCGGACCAATGTGTGGCTGGCGGTGCAGTTCACCAACCTCAGCATCATCGTGTACTTCGTCTGGGCCGACATGTACTTCTGGGGCCGGGGCGTGGCGGCGCGGATCCTGGTCGGACTCTTCTGTGCCGGCTGGTTGTACCTGTTGTCGCAGACGGTTCTCAAGGACTCCATCGAGGCGCATGAAAATGCCGCCTATCGCCGGGTGGCCAAGGGGCTCAGAAACCCGCGCAGGATCCGTGATGCGCAGCTCCGCATCTCGTTCCTCTCCCTTGCCGTGGTCCTCGCCTATCCGGCGATGTTCGCCTACCTGCGGCTTCGGGTGGCGATGGCGCTCCCGACCTACTCGTTGATCGTCTTGACGGTGGTGATCCTGTACCTTCTGGCCTGCGACCCCCTGGCCCCGTGCGCGGCCAAGTGGCCGGCGTGGCTGCGCGCACTGGCGCCGTCGCGGCTCGCTTCGTCCCAGACGAGCCCGAATCGAGTGTCTACGCGCTACGCGGCGCCGCTGCCCGGGATTTCGTCCTTGAGATCGATCGCGAACCGCTCCGCCATCCGGTACAGCGTGCGGCGATCGATGCCGAGGACTTCCGCGGCCCGCGTACGGTTCCCGCCGACCTGCTCGATCACGTGCAGCAGGTAGCGCCGCTCGACCTCGTCGAGCGACGGCAAGTCGGCGAACAGCCGCTCGTGCAGGTCAGGACCGCTGGCCTTGAACGGCAGGTCCTGCACGTCGATGACCGATCCGCGGCTGAACACCACCAGCCGCTCGATGGTGTTCTCGAGCTCGCGCACGTTTCCCGGCCAGCGATACGCGGTGAGCGCGGACACCGCGCCAGGCGAGAGCTCCACCCGACGTCCCGCCCGCGCGCACGCATTCTGCAGAAACGTCTGGATCAGCAGCGGAATGTCCTCGCGCCGCTCCCGCAGCGCCGGCACCTTGATCACGATCACGCTGAGCCGGTAGAAGAGATCCTGCCGGAAGCGCTGCGCCGCTACTTCGCGCTCCAGGTCCACATTCGTCGCCGCGACGACGCGGACGTCGACCTTGACCAGGCGGCTGCCGCCGCCGACCGGGCGCACCTCGCCTTCCTGGAGCACACGCAACAGCTTCACCTGGAGCGCCGGCGAGGTCTCGCCGATCTCGTCGAGGAAGACCGTGCCGCCGGTCGCCTGTTCGAAGATCCCCTTGGTGTCCGCGATCGCCCCGGTGAAGGCGCCGCGGGTGTGGCCGAACAGTTCCGACTCGAGGACGCTCTCGGTGAGGGCGCCGCAATTGATCGGCACGAAGGCGCGTGAGGCCCGGCGGCCGTGCGCGTGAATCGCGCGGGCGACCAGTTCCTTGCCGGTGCCGCTATCGCCGATGATCAGCACCGGGGCGGCCGCATTGGCCGCGTGCGCGATCTGCTTGTAGACCGAGAGCATGCCCGCAGTCCGGCCGATCAGGCCCGGCGGCGGCACATCGAGCGACGGCCGCGCGCCCGCCGGCGCAACGATATCGGAGAGCGCGCGTTCGACCGTCGCCTTGACCTCCGAGATGTTGAACGGCTTGCTGATGTAGTCGAACGCGCCGGCGCGGACCGCGTCGATGGCGGTTTGCAGCGTGCCGAACCCGCTGATCAGGACGACGTGGCCCTGCGGGTTGGCGGTCTTGAACGCCCGCAGCACGTCCATCCCGTTCTGCTGCGCGTCGAGGTTGATGTCCGAGATCAACAGGTCAAATGGGTGACGCGCGAGCGTCAGGGCCTCGGCGACGTGTTGGGTGGTGCGGATCTCGCGATCGGGACGCCCGAGCAACTCCGCCATGAACCGGCACGTCTCGCCGTCGTCGTCAACGATCAGAATCTTGGACATCGAGAGTCTCCGCCGCTCCCGCGAGGGGCAGCTCTATCGTGAAGGTGGTGCGACGCCCGGGGTCGCTGACGGCCGCGATGGTGCCGCCGTGGCGCGCGATCACGTCGTGCGTGATGCTGAGACCGAGGCCGGTGCCGCGCCCCGCGGGCTTGGTCGTCACCCACGGCTGGAAAATGCGAGGGAGCAGATCGAGCGGGATGCCGCTGCCGGTGTCGATGATCTCGACACGCACATGGTTGAGATGCTGGCTCGCGCGAATCGTCAACGTCCCGCCGCTCGGCATCGCGTCGAGGCTGTTGGTGACAAGATTGAGCATCGCGAGCTCGAGCTCCTGCGGATCAGCCCAGATCGGCGGCAGGTCCGAAGCGACGTCGAGCATCAACGAGATGCCGGATGCGTCCAGTTTCGGCCCGGCGACTTCCGCTACCCGGGACAGCAGCGGAGCCAGCGCGGTGGATTGGCGCTCGCCCGGACGGCGCGACTGGTCGAGGAGCGTCCGCACGACCGATGCCACTTTGGCGATCTGCTCCTGGACGATCTCGAGACGCCGCGCGGTCTGTGGATCGGCAGCGGCTTCAGCCTGAAGCATCTGCACGTAGCCGGAGATCAGGTTCAGCGGCGTGCCGACCTGGTGCGCGACGCTGGCGGCCATCTGACCGACGGCGGCCATCTGCTCGGCCCTGGCGAGCGCTTCACGCAGCCCGAAGAGACGCTGGTAGCTCTCGACCAGCTCCTCGTTCCGCACCCGCAGCTCCGCGGTGGCCTCCGCGACGCGATCCTGAAGCGCGTCGTTCATGTCCTGGAGACGCTGGAGCATGTCGTTGAGCCCGACCGCCACCGTTCCGATCTCGTCGTCGCGCACGAGCTGGGCGCGGGCGGTGAAATCGCCTACGCCGGCACGGGTCATGGTCTCGCGGATGTGGCCGATCGGCCGATGGATCAGGCGGCGTCCCAGCCAGTCCACCAGCAGCGTCAGCACCAGAATCGCGGCCGGCGTGAACCACAGGGTGACCTGCCGTCCCTTGGTTCGGAGCTGCTCGACGGCGGCGAGCGAGACCGTGGCGACCGCGGCGGCGCGCGCCGCGCCCGCTCTCGAAACCGGTACCGCGACTCCGGACACGCCGCGCGTGCGGGTGCCAAAGACGGTCGTGCCTTCGTTGACCGCGCGCGAGGCGAGTGCCAGCGCCTCGGGTCCCTCGTCCGACGACGTGCTCGCGACGACTGAAGGGACGCCGTCGGTCACGCCGACGATGGTCAGCGTGCGCAGCGTCGGTGTGGAGCGCACGAGCTCGTGGAGGTCGGCAGACAGCGCCGCCGCGTCAACCGGCTCGACGCGCAGCTCGTAGTCATCCGCGACCCCGATCGCGGTCAAGCGCGCGGTTTCAATCAGGTCAAGCTCGACGGCACGCTCGAAGACCCGGATTTCCAGGTAGGCCTCGATCCCGATGACGATGGCCGTGCTCAAGGCGACCAGTAACGCGAGCCGCAGCCGGAGCGAGAGAGCGCCGCGCATTCTTGCCCCGGTGGGGCGACGCTGCGCCGGGGCTTGGGTCGGCTTTTCGGCCGTGGTGAGCGTCGAAGTCATTGCAAACGGATA
>JBDTSX010000555.1:0-3614 GCA_039930925.1 Acidobacteriota bacterium
CGCCATCATGAAGACGACGTGCGGCGGCGGTTCCTCGATCGACTTGAGGAGGGCGTCGAAGGACTGATGGGAGAGCCGGTGCACTTCGTCGATGATAAAAATCTTGTAGCGGTTGCGGACCGGCGCAATGCCGAGGCCGCTGATGATCACGTCGCGCACCTTGTCGACCTGCGTGTTGGTGGCGGCGTCGATCTCCATCACGTCCATGTCGCGCCCCTGCGCGATCTCGACGCAGGCCTCGCAGGTCCCGCAGGGATCCGCGGTCGGCCCGGTCTCGCAATTGAGCGCCCGAGCCAGGATCCGTGCCGTGGTCGTCTTGCCGACGCCGCGCGGACCGGCGAAAACGAACGATTGCGCAATGCGCTTCGCGCCGATCGCGTTCCGCAGCGTCTGCGTGACGCCGCGCTGCCCGATCACATCGTCGAAGCGCTGCGGGCGCCATTTGCGCGCCAGTACCTGATAGGCCACGAGGGAATTCTGAATGCTGCGTGAAGAATGAATGCGACCGGTGACGGAAGCCGGAGCTCGCCGGGGCGATCGTGCTCGCCCGCGTCCGGCCGCCGCGGTTCCCACCGCGACCCGGGGAACCTGCGGCACATGTCAGGATCTGCTTAGCGCTGCTGCCTTCCGGCCCTGACGCGGTTCGCAGGCTGAGATTGCACAGGGACCGGGCCGCGGTGCGAACCGCGGCCGCCAGCATGCCCTTCGCCGGGCTCTGCAGCACCGGCCTCTTCACAGTGTACTCGGCGGCCAGGCAGGCGGCAAGCCGGACATCGTCAACAACAGCCGGACATCGTCGCTGTGTCAAGCCTCGATAGAAATGTCCCCGTGCTTCCCTCGATAGAAATGTCCCCTTTTCTAATGCAGCCGGTCGATCTGGGCGCGGCGGGGCCTACGTCGACGTCGTGCGCGATCTTGCCGTGCGCATCGCCAACCGTGCCACTCGTCCGGTGTGGAACGACGCCAACTTCTTCAAGCGATTCGCCACCCCGAACTGACGGAAGAAGTCTGCCACGCTATTTATTGGCGTCGCGAATCCGCGTCACGAACAGATCGACGTAGTCCTGCACGCCGCGAACCACACCATCCGCATGCGCTGCCGGGCTGCCGCCGGCGATGCTTCCCTTGTGCAGCAGCGACACCTGCACGAGCACCGGCGCCGTCTGGTACGACAGCGTGGCGGTGGTATACGTGTAGAGGAATGCGTCGTATCGGGACACGCACAGGCCGTTCGAGACACTGCTGGTGATCACGTTGACGTAGACGTACGTGTCCTGGTCCGAGTTTCGGATGACCGTCAATCCGGCGTCCGTCAGACGCTTCGACACCGCCGTTTCCAGGGTGCTCTGGCTCAATCCACACGCCGCCGCCTGTGAGCTCAGCTCCTCGACGACCACGCCGAGTTTCTTGATTCCCCTGAGCTCCGCGTCGGGCTGTTGATTGAACGTCTGTGCCGGAGCCGCGCCGGTGGACGCGGCCTGGAGCGGCCCGGCGGAGCCTGGCGTGCCGGCCCCCGGTGACACCGCCGCGCGGTTGATCGCTGCCGCGGACGCCGCGAGCGTGTCAGCCGCGGTTGCAGGCTCGTAGACCCACCGCACGTCACCGTTGTTCCCGCGCTCGACGAACTGCACCGAGACAACCAGTTGGGGAGGACTCGCCGCACGGGAGTAGGTGTAGCGCAGCTCGCGTCCTTCCTCCACCCGGTAACGAACCGTCAGCCGGCCCGCCTCACGCGTCGCGGTCACGCCAACCGGTACGGTGTCGAGTTGGAGCGACTCCTCTTTGCCGTTCGGGTGAAACGTCCGGGAGCGACCCTTCTCGTCCGTCACGGTCACCGCGGCGGGCGTGTCAACGATGGTCAGGTGCGCGGACGGCGTTCGCACCTCGCCCGTCAACAACTGCACGCGCCTCGCATCGTCCTCGCTTTCGGGCCGTCGCCTGATCGCGGGTACCGCTGCACCGCGGGAGCCGCGGCGCCCGCCTGGGCCGTCGGCGCCGGGGCCAGAGCCGCCCAGCGGCGCAAAATCCACGTTGAACCCGATCTCGGCCGGGAACTGACTCACCGCACGGTTGAGGGTCCACTGGCCGGCAAGGTCGGATTTGTCCTGGGTTGCCGCCGGACCCGGCATGCCGGCTGCGAGCGCCAGAAAAAGAATGACTACCATGCGCGATCGCGCCATATACGCCCCCTGGAGCGACGCTACCACAGACGTCCGGTCACGAGGGCGATGGCGATGCCGCGCGGGGCCCGTGCAGTGTCCGACTGACTCTTTTCCGATCAGCTCACGTCGCCGTGCTCATCGGTGCGCGAGGCATTCGTGTCGAGCACGCGGAGGTCGAGCCGATGAATCCGGCGACGCGGGAGCAACGCCGCAAATCCGCTGGCCCAGGCCTCGAAGGTCGTCATCGAGTGTCCACCGCTGTCGACGAACCGGGGGAGAAGCAGGGGCTCGTCTTGCGCGCTGGCAATGCCCGGCACGCAGGTCGTCGCGTAGTGCACGCCGAACTCGCGCAACCAGGGCAGCAGCTGTCCTCGATACTCCCCGTTCGGGTAGGAAAAATGGGTCAGCGGGTCGGCGTCCCCGCGCATCTCTCGTATCTTCGCCGCGTTCTCCACGAGCTCACGTGCAAAGAGTCTCTTGTCTCGCGGTACCCAATGGCGATGCGTGTGCAGCTGCACGCTGATCAAATCCGACGGAAGAGCGGCAACGCTCGCCGCGGTCATCAGCTGGAGCACCCCGCTCGCCAGGACCTCGTCGTAGTTGACCCCGAGATGCGATGCGATGCGCGCCACGAGCGCGTCCTTGGCGACGGCGTCGAGCGAACCCGCCGCCGCATGCGCGCACACGGCCCGGTATGCGCCGTCGCGCTGCCCCTGAGTGGCGACAGGCAGCGGCGCCGCGCTGGCGCAGATCGCGGCAATGTCTCCGCCACTGTCCCGGCCTTTCCACAGCACGTACGACAGCATCGTATTGAAGACCGGGAGACGGACGCTGATGTAGTAGGACGAGAGGTACAAGGTCGCCGGGGCGCCAAATTCCACGAGGACCGGGAGGGCCGCCTCGCCGAAATCGACTGTCGCATCGTCGAACGTCAGTGCCACGCTGCGCGGAGGGAGCCGCCCTTCACGAAGCAGCCGGCACGCGTCGTCGAGCGGCAGAATGGCGTAGTCGCGCTCCCGCAGGTGGCGCAAGCGCGCACGCAGCAGCTCCGGAGTGACATACAGGGCCCGGTTCCACTCGTGCTCGTCGCGCAGGGACACGCCGTGATAGCACAGAATGAGCAGGCGCTGACGCCGCCACTCACTGTCGCGCACCAGCGCAAACGCGCCGATGCGTTTTGCGGTCTTGAACACCGTCTCTTTCAGCGTCAGGTGCCCAAGAGTCGCGCGGCCGGCGAAAGGCGACATCTTCACTCCCCACTGGCCTGGTCCACGGCACAGCACATCTGCAGCGAGCGCGTGCAAGAATACTCGTTCGCGAGAACACGAAGCTTCAACGCTGGCTCGGGGAGTCGTCGGCCTTCAGGTCACCGAGCGCGTACTGCATGCCCGCGAGCAGGTGCTCGAGCATCGGTCGCATCGCGTAGATGCGCTCGCTGTGGCCGAGCGGCTC
>JBDTSX010000556.1:0-3613 GCA_039930925.1 Acidobacteriota bacterium
ACCGTGACGCCCCCGCCACCCTGCTCGGGCGGCGCCGCCTCGAAGTGCGCGACGAACGGCTGCGACTGCAGGAACCCGGCAATCGCGCGGCGCAGCTGCCCGGTGCCATATCCATGAATCAGACGGACCGACTTGAGCGCGCTGACCAGCGCTTCGTCCAGAAACTTTTCGGTGCGCGACAGCGCCTCGTCAACGTGGCAGCCGATCACGTTCAGTTCGCTGAGCGATCCCTCGCGCGGCTGCAGATCGACGTTCACGCGGACCCGCGAGGGCTGCGCGTTGACGACCGCCGCCGGCGTGATCACGCGCAGATCCTGAACCTGCGCGCGGAGCCGCTTGCCCCGGACGTCGAGCTCCGCCTCGCGATCGTGGAGCGACCGGACCACCCCTTCGAGACCGAATGCGCCAACCAGGACCCGGTCGCCGACCGCCGCCACGCGGCCAGGCTCCGCCAGCGCCGCCGAGGGGGCCGGCTCCGCCGGCGTGCGCAGCCGCTCGCCAATCGCATCGATCGCCCGGCGCGCCTCGGCGCGCGCGGCGCCGGTCTCGCCGGTCGGAATCAAGCGGGGCGCCATCCGCCGTTCCGCGTCCGCGGCCAGCGCGTCCGTCCGCGCCTTCAGCGAGGCGACGACCGAGTCAATCTCGCGCCGCGCGTCGCGCAGCCGTTCTTCGATCCGCTCCTCGAGCCGGCGCCGGAACGTCTCCTCGCGGTGGCGCAGCTCCTGCTCGCGCGCCTGCAGCCGCGCGGTGGTCTCGACCAGCGTGTCGCGCTCGCGCGCCGCCAGGCGGTGCTCGTGTTCGAGCGACTGCAAGTCGCGCTCGACCTTCGCCAGGTGTTCGGCGAGCTGCGACTCGCGCACGCTGCGATAGGCCCGCGCCTGCTCGATCACCGCCGGGGGCATGCCAAGCCGGTTCGCGATCTCGAGCGCGAGGCTGCTTCCCGGCGATCCGTAGTTCAAACGATAGGTCGGGGCGAACGTCTGCGGGTCGAACCCGAAACCCGCCGCCATCACCCCTTCGGTGGTTGACGCGTACGACTTCAGCGCATCGTAATGGGTCGTCGCCATCACCATCGCGCCGCGGCGCCGGAAGTGATCGATGATCGCCATCGCGAGCGCCCCGCCCTCGAGAGGATCCGTGCCCGCGCCGGCCTCGTCGAGCAGCACCAGCGCCGGCAGCACCAGCGCGTTCTCGATCGCCACGATGTTCGCAATGTGGCCGGAGAACGTGCTCAGGCTGGCCGAGATCGATTGTTCGTCGCCGATGTCCGCGAACACGCTGCGGAACACCGGAATCTGCGATCCATCCGCCACCGGGATCAGCAGGCCGGCCTGCGCCATCAGCGAAAGCAGCCCGGCCATCTTGAGCGCGACCGTCTTGCCGCCGGTGTTCGGACCGGTAATGACCAGGACCTGCACCGGAGGAATCAGCAGCACGTCCACTGGGATGGGATTGCGATCCGGGACCTGGCGCTCGGCACTCGGGGTTCGGGCGTGATCCGACTCAGAATCCGGGGTTCGCACGGTGGATCCCGCATCCCGGATCCCCTCGTCCGACCCCTCCTCGCTGAGATGCCGGCGAATCCTCGGAATCAGCAGCGGATGCCGGCCGGCGCGAATCTCCAGGCGGCCGTCGGCGGCGATCGCCGGCGCGATCCCGTCAACCGCGATCGAGAAGTGCGCGCGCGCCTGGAGCACGTCGATCTCGGTCGCCGCGTCAATCGTGCGCGGCAGATCCTCGCCGCGGCGGCGGAACGCGTCGGCGAGCGCCAGAAGAATGCGCCTGACCTCCTCCGCTTCCTGCTGCTCGAGGGCGACGATGTCGTTGTTGATCTCGACGGTGCTGAGCGGCTCGAGAAAGAGGCTGGCGCCGCTGCCGGAGCTGCCGTGGACGATCCCGGGAATCGCGGCGCGATGCTCGGAGCGCACGACCAGCACGTACCGGCCGTTCCGATCGGTGACGATCTGCTGCTGCAGGTACTTCGCCGTGTCCTTGCCGCGCAGATACGACTCGAGCGTGCCGCGCAGCCGCGCCCGCTGCTTGCGCAGCCGGTCGCGCACGCTCCGCAGCTCCGGACTCGCATCGTCCACCACTTCGCCGCTGCCGTCGATCTTCCGGCGGATGTCGCGAATCTCGGATTCGAACGAGGCGGCGGTGTTGACAATCGCACGGAGGACCGGAACGGCGCTGCGGGCGCGGCGCACGGCGGCGCACACGCTGTCGATCGAGGCGAGAAACGTCGCGAGCGCAAGAAAATGCCCGGGTTCGAGCGCGCGTCCCTCGACCGCGAGTGCTTCGACGATGACGTCGAGATCTGCCGGCGCGTGCAGCGACAGCTGGCTGTCGCCGAGGAATCGGACGGTTTCGGCGGTGGCGGCCAGGGCGGCGGCGACGCTGCCGGGCTCGGTCCCCGGGCGCAGCTGCGCCAGACGGGCGGCCCCCGGCGGCGTCAGTGCGAAGCGGCGGACCGCGTCGACAATTCGATCGAATTCGAGGGCCCTGAGGGCTCCGGCCTGCATTTGGTGGTAAGGGAAGAAACGTTGAGACGGGAGAATCGCCTACTATAGCGCAGGCGGCATGCTGTCCACAAACGCGCCCAGTTCAATATGGGACCGCGAAAGGGACTGTCAAGCCGGGCCGGGCGTCAGGGCAGGTGATTGATCGAGCTCGCCACGGCCGCCGCCCCGAATCCATTGTCGATATTCACGACCGACACCCCGCTCGCGCAGCTGTTCAGCATCCCGAGTAGCGCCGTCAGGCCGCCGAAGCTCGCGCCGTAGCCGACGCTGGTCGGCACCGCAATCACGGGTGCATCGACCAGGCCGCCGACGACGCTCGGGAGGGCCCCTTCCATGCCGGCGACGACGATGATCACGTGCGCCGCGATCAGGCGGGCGTGCTGCGCGAGAAGGCGATGCAGGCCGGCGACCCCGACGTCGTAGATGCGCTCGACCGTATTGCCCATGATCTCAGCCGAAACGGCCGCCTCTTCCGCAACGGGCAGGTCCGCGGTGCCAGCGGCCGCGACCACGATGGTGCCGCGCCCGGCAGGTATTTCAGAGGTGCGTAGTGTAATCGTGCGTGCAACCTCCTGAAATAAGGCGTCAGGGAGGCCTTCGCGGACGGCCTCGTAGGCCGCGCTGGTCGTCCGGGTCACCAGCAAGTTGTGCCCGGCGGCGACAATTCGTTCCGAAATCGCGGCGATCTGGGCTGGAGTCTTCCCGAGCCCGAAAACCACTTCAGGAAAGCCCTGGCGCAGGCTGCGCTGGTGGTCCACCTTGGCGAAACCCAGGTCTTCGAACGGGGCTTGGCGCAGAATTTGTAGGAGATCGCGGTGAGCGGACTCAGGCGTAACCGCACCCGCTCCGACCTGGTCGAGAAGTTCACGCAACTGCTGGCGGTTCATAGGCGCGAACGGGGCCCGGCGTCGGTGGTTGATTGGACCGGCGGCCCGGCTGTAATATGCTCGATTGTGGTGAATGACGAATACATCTCTTTATGACGCTGCCTGAGACTCTAATCCTCGTCCTGTATTTCTTCGTGCTCAGCATCCTGGCGATCTATGGCTGGCACCGGTATTACCTTGTTTATCTTTACATGAAAAACAAGAGTA
>JBDTSX010000557.1:0-3611 GCA_039930925.1 Acidobacteriota bacterium
GGTCGCTTCAGAAGGCGCGAGGAACAACCTCGCGCTGCTGACCGCGGTGCCGCCGCGCAAGGACTCGAAGGCAGGACCTGGAGACGTCAAATGACGAGCACGCGCGGTCGTCACCCTGGACGATCTGCCCGCGCGGGTTGACGTTGGAACCCCGATCGCTCTGACGCCGGGACGGCGGTACAATCGCGCATATGGCGAAGCGTACTGCCGCGCACAAGTCGATTCCGGCGCCGTCGAAGTCTCCGGCGCAAACGCGGCGCATCATGGCGAAGCTTGGGACCCAGCACCCAAACGCCGACACGGAGCTGCATTTCTCCGATCCCTACCAGCTGCTGGTCGCGACCATCCTTTCCGCGCAGTGCACCGACGAGCGCGTGAACCAGGTCACGCCCGCACTGTTCACGCGTTACCCCGACAGCGCGGCGCTCGCCAAGGCGACGACCGCGGAGCTCGAGCCGCAAATCCAGTCCACCGGGTTCTTCCGCGCCAAGTCGCGGTCGCTCCACGGGATGGCGGCCGCGGTGGTGGAGCAGCATGGCGGCCGGATTCCGAGCTCGATGGACGCGCTGACCGCGCTGCCGGGGGTCGGCCGCAAGACCGCGAACGTCGTCCTCGGCCACGCGCTCGGCGTGCCCGGACTGCCGGTCGATCGGCATGTCCTGCGGGTGGCGAACCGGATCGGCATCGCCCGGGCCGACGATCCCGAGATCGTCGAGCAGCAGCTCGGCGCCGCGATGCCGCCGGAGGAGTGGACGCGGACCTCGGATACCCTGATCCTCCACGGCCGCCGCATCTGCAAGCCGCGCCCACTCTGCGAGCGCTGCGTGATTCGTGACGATTGCGACTATTACCGGACCGTGATGGGCGTCGCGCTCCCGTCCGCCCGTCCGACGCGGTCGCCGAATCCGGCCGATGGCGCGTCTGGAACCGCTCCAAAATCGCGACGGTCAGTTCGGCCTGCCGCTCGGGGCCGGAAGTGACACGCGATCGGTTCACGCGCCTGGTCGAGGAGGCGCTCCAGGAGATTCCGCGCCGGTTCCGCGGCGAGATGCAGAACGTCGCCGTCATCGTCGAAGACGAACCGCCGCCGCAGATCCTTGCCGAGATGGAGATCGAGCCGCCGGATTCGCTCTTCGGTCTCTATCAGGGCACGCCCCTGCCTGAGCGCGGGTGGGCGTACGGCAACACGCTGCCGGACCGGATTGCCATCTATCAGCGCCCGATCGAAGAGTCCTGCGGCGACGACGAGCAGATTCGCGACTGCGTCGCGGAGACCGTGATCCACGAATTCGGACACTATTTCGGCATGAGCGAGGAGGAGATCGAAGAGATCGAGGAACGCTACTGGCGTGGGGAATCGCTCGATGAAGTCTGACGCCGGCTTCGAAAGGCCGGCCTGAATGCGGGCGAAGAAACGATACGGCCAGCATTTCCTCGAAGGGGCCTGGGCCGACAAAGTGGTGGCGGCGATCGACCCGCGGCCCGACGATCGATTTGTCGAGATTGGGCCCGGCCCGGGGGCGCTGACGCTACGCCTGGCGCCGCGCGTCGCGCGCCTGACGGCGATTGAGGTGGACGCGGCGATGATTGACGCGCTCGGCCCGCGCCTGCCCGCCAACGTGACGCTCGTGCATGGCGATTTTCTCGAGTTCGACCTCGCGTCGCTCGCGGACCAGCGTCCGTTCCGCGTCGCCGGCAACCTGCCCTACAACGTCTCCTCCCCGATCCTGTTTGCGCTGATCGACGCGCATCGGCGGCACGGCGGCGTGCTGGACGCAACGCTCATGCTCCAGCGGGAGGTCGCGACGCGACTGTTCGCCGCGCCGGGCAGCCGCGACTACGGCGTCCTCTCGATCCTGGTCCAGCTTCATGCCGACGTGCGGCCGGTCCTGGGGCTGCCGCCCGGAGCGTTCCGGCCGATGCCCAAGGTCCACTCGACGGTGGTCCATGTAGGCTTCCGTCCGCCGGCCGTGCCGCTCGCCAGCGAGCCGGAATTCGAGGCCATGGTGCGGTCGATGTTCACTCAGCGGCGCAAGACGCTGCTGAACGCCCTTCGCTCCTACGCGGCGCTCCGGGACCGGGATGGGAAGGACGCGCTGACGAGCGCCGGCATCGATCCCGTCCGACGCCCAGAGACTCTGCAACTTACAGAATTGGCAAGGCTTGCGGAGTTTTTTGCTTCGGCTCCGGAGCGAGCTGTGCTATAGTTTGCGCGAAATTGCACCAGTCCCTGTTTGGCTGTTTCCAGCGGCCGGACAGGTGGACATTCGCCCGCGGCTCCTCGCCGCTTCGCGCCGGTTCCACTCGCCAGAGTGGCTCTCCGACCGCGGCGTGTCCTTCGACTGATTGATGATGCCGCGTGAGCGGGCATCAGGCCGTCTGCCGGGAACGATCCCGGGTGGTTTGATCCCGGCATTGCGGCGAAGTCGCGGCGACTCGGACCGATCGTCGCGAGCCGTTCCCGGCGATGAACGTGGATGGCCGACAGACCGGGCCGGCCTCGCGCTGCCGCCGCGGCCCCTTGCTCCTGATCTCTGGTGACAACGACTGGTGACTGATGACTCGCGCATTGTGACCGACGTGCCGGCGCTCGAGCTGATCCCGCTCGGCGGGCTCGGCGAGTTCGGCATGAACATGATGGTGGTTGCCTGCGGCGACACCGCCATCCTGGTCGATGCCGGCGTCATGTTTCCGGAGCCGGAGCTCCTTGGCGTCGATCTGATCATTCCCGACCTCCGCCAGCTGCTCCAGTACAAGCTCGCGGCGGTGGTGCTGACGCACGGGCACGAGGATCACATCGGCGCGGTGCGGCACGTGCTCCCGTACTTCGACGGTCCCGTCTACGGCACCGCCCTGACGCTCGCGTTCGTCGAGCACAAGCTCGACGAGGACGACCGGGCCGGCAAGGCGCGCCTGACCCGCGTCCGGCCGCGCGACCGCGTGCAAGTCGGGGCGTTCACGGTCGAGTTCCTACGGGTCACCCACAGCGTGCCGGACTGCGTCGCGGTGGCGATCCACACCCCGCGCGGTGTGGTGATTCACACCGGGGACTTCAAAATCGATCAGACCCCGCTCGACGGCGAAGGGGTGGACGTGCACCGTCTGGCCGAGCTGGGGTCGGCGGGCGTGCTCTGCCTGCTGGCCGACAGCACCAACATCGATCGCAAGGGGTTCACCGGATCCGAAATCGAGGTCGTCGACGCCTTCGAGGAAATCTTTACCAGCGCGGCCGGCAAGATCGTGGTGGCGATGTTCGCGTCCAGCGTCTACCGGATGCAGATCCTCGTCGACCTCGCCGCCCAGTTCGAGCGCCGCGTCGCCTTCATCGGCCGCGGGGTCATCGACAACTCGGAAATCGCGCAGCGGCTCGGATACCTCCGCATTCCCGCCGGGGTCCAACTGCGCGACAGCGACGTGCGCAGCCAGCCGGCCCAGGACGTGGTCTGCATCTGCACCGGTTCGCAGGGAGAGCCGCAGGCCGCGCTGCCGCGGATCGCGATCGACGACCACCGGCACGTGAAGCTGGCGCCGGACGACGTGGTCGTATTTTCGGCGCGGGAGATCCCGGGTAACGAGAAGGCGATCGGTCGGGTGATGAATCACATTGCGCG
>JBDTSX010000558.1:0-3602 GCA_039930925.1 Acidobacteriota bacterium
GGCACCTTCCCGGCGGCGAAGGCAAACGCCGTCTCCGGAAGCAGGGCGAGGCCGGTGCCAATCGCCATCACCGCGAACCCGAACCAGATCCAGTTGACCAGCGGATTGACCGTGATTGCATAGGTTGCCGCCTGCGTCGCGGCATCGAAGCCGGCCAGCACGATGTAGAGATCCTCCGCCGGCGCACGACGAATCGCCACCTCGGTGGTCGGCTCCTCTTCGTGTTTCGCGAAGTACCACCGCGCCGGCTCCATCGTCCCGGCTTCCTTGCCGTTGTTGAACACGGTGACGTGCCCGGTGACCATCTGCTTCTGGGCATCGCTCGTCACGCGGAGCGCATCATGGCGCACGGTGAACGCACCGACGGTCGTCTGCTGCCCGACCTTGAGCTGGACCTGTTCGTCTTTCTTGAACCCCTGTCCGGCGAAGCCGATGAACATCAGCACGATGCCGAGGTGCACGACGTAACCGCCGTAGCGCCGGCGCGAACGCCCGACCAGCCCGATCATCGCGGTCAGGATGTCGGTGCCGGTCGCGCCCTTGCGCACCTGCGCGCCGCGCGCCAGCTCCTGCCCGACGGTCGTGAACACGAACGCGCTCAGCGCGAAGCAGGTCGTCGAGGCCCACACGCGCACGCCGAGCACGTACAGGATGACGCCGCTGACGACGGCCGCGGTCGTCGGCCACAGGAACTGCTGCGCGAGATTCGAGACCGTCGACTTGCGCCACGCGAGGAGCGGCCCGATCCCGGTCAGCAGCAGGAGCGCCAGGCCGATCGGCAGCATCCATTTGTTGAAGAACGCGGGGCCCACCGTCAGGCGCTCGTGCCTGAGCGCCTCACTCAACGTCGGAAACATCGTCGCGAACAGGACGAAGAACGCGGAGAACAACAGGATCCAGTTGTTGGCGAGGAAGGCCGCCTCGCGTGACGCCCACGAGTCGAGCTCGTTGCGCGCCTTGAGCAGCGGCAGGCGGTAGATCACCAGCCCGAAGCTGAACACGAGGATCGCAATCATGAACAGCGTGAACATCAGCGCCAGCTCACGATCCTCGCCGAAGGCGTGGACCGATTGGACGACGCCGGAGCGGGTCATGAAGGTGCCGAAGATGGTCAGGAAGAAGGTGACGATCACGAGCGTCACGTTCCAGACGCGGAGCATGCCGCGCCGCTCCTGCACCATCACGGAGTGCAGAAAGGCGGTCGCGGTGAACCAGGGCAGCAGGCCCGCGTTCTCGACCGGGTCCCAGCCCCAGAAGCCGCCCCAGCCCAGCTCTTCGTACGCCCAGAGCATCCCGAGCGTCAGCCCGAACGACAGGAACAGCCAGCCGACCATCGTCCAGCGCCGGACCGCGCGCAGCCACGAGTCGTCCAGATGGCCGGTGACGAGCGCGGCGATCCCGAAGGCGAACGGGATCGTCATCGACACGAAGCCGATGTAGAGCGACGGCGGATGGATCGCCATGTAGAAGTTCTGGAGGAGCGGGTTCAACCCCTTCCCTTCCACCGGCGCGGCGCCGAGGAAGGTCGAGAACGGATTGTTGTGCACCACCATCAGGAAGATGAAGAACATCTGCACCGACGAGATGACCGCCACGACGTAGGGGATCAGCTCGCGATGCCGCTCGCGATTGGTGTAGACCGCGATCGCGCCGAAGATCCCGAGCAGGAACACCCAGAACATGATCGAGCCGTCGAGCCCGCCCCAGTACGACGCAATCTTGTAGGCGAGCGGCTGCGCAAGCTCGGAGTGGTGCTGGACGTACTTGATCGCGTAGTTGTTGGTGACGAAGGCGTGGACCATGACGGCGGTCGCCACCGTCATCAACGCGGAGACGAAGTAGAACGCGCCCGTGCCGCTTTCGGTCAGGCGGCGCGACCGGCGCCGCGCACCGGCGACCGAGGCCGCCACCGCATAGGCGCAGACAACGAAGCTGGCGAGGAGCAGGAAGGTACCAAGTGTGGGCATGGGAGGTCAGTGCTTCATGATTCAGGGGTTCGGCGCTCAGCGGGCAGGCGGTTCAGCCGGCGACCACCACCGGCTAACTGCCCGGACTACCCGGCTTGCCTTCTTCGTATCGCGACGGGCACTTCGCCATGACACCGTTCGGCTCCACCTCGAATCCATTCGGGCCGAGATGTCCCTTCAGGACCACTTCGGAGCCGCTCTTGAACGTGTCCGGCACGACCCCGCGGTAGCTCGCCTGCACCACCGAGCCCTTGTTCTTGATCTGAAACTGGTACTCGAGTGTGCTCGGCTTCGTCAGGATCGACTTGTCCACGACGAAGCCGTGCAGCTGCAGGTTCTTGCCCTGCCAGGCGGACGGGTCGGTCATGACTTCGTCGACATGCTTGTAGTAGGCGGTGCCGTCCTGCAGCGTCGTATACAGAAGACCACCGAACGCCAGCGTCAGGATGGCCGCGGTCACCGCGATCTTGATCGTCTTCGATTTCATAAGGATTTCCGGGACGGAGACACCTCAGAATACAGTGACCGTCAAGGGGAATCAATCCCGATCGGCGTCATCGGCCAGGAGGCGGTCGACGGTCGCGATCGGCAGCCCGACCACGTTCGACCAGGAGCCCTCGATCCAGTCCACGAACCTCGCCGCCCGCCCCTGAATGGCGTACGCGCCGGCCTTGGCAATCGGCTCCCCGGACGCGACATACCAGGCGATCTCCGTATCGTCGAGCGCTCGAAATCGCACCTGGGTGGCGACCACCTCGCACCGCTCCGTGACGACAGTGCGCACCACGACCGCGGTCAGCACCTGATGCGTTCGATTGGCGAGCAGCCGCAACATCCGCTCGGCGTCGGCATCGTCTCGCGGCTTGCCGAGGATCAGCTCGTCGACCACCACAACCGTATCAGCGGCGAGGAAGACGAGATCCGGGTCAGCGCACCCGGTGATTGCCGCCGCAGCCTTGTCGCGGGCCACCCGCAGCGCATACACGTTCGGAGCCTCGCCGGAACGGGGCGACTCGTCTACATCTGCCGGTCGAACCTCGAACGAAAATCCCGCAGAGGTCAGCAGCTCGGCGCGGCGCGGAGAGGCGGAGGCGAGAATGAGACGCATGGGAGTCGGATGATAGTATCCGGTCCGGGGTCCGGGGTCCGGGGTCCGGGGGTCCGGGTCCGGGAGTGAGTCGACCTGCAATCGGATCCCGGATCCCGGGCCCCGGCCGCGTAGAGTACCGATGATTCCTGTCCAGAATTTTTCATCCGGCGTGCTGGCGGAGATTCTTCGGCGGCAGCCGGCGTCCAAAGAACGGACCCAGCTCGCCTGGCACATGGCGGTCGGGCCGGCGCTGGCGCGGGTCACGACGGTCGAGCTATCCGAGGGGGTCCTGACCGTTCGCTCGGCCGACACAAGATGGACGCTGGAAATCCAACGCGCCCGCGGCGCGGTATTGCAGAAAATGCAGCACCTGCTGGGCGAGAGCGAGGTCACGAAGATCGAGACCGACCGATAGCTCACTCGGTGTTTCGGGACTCGGGACTCGGGACTCGGGACCTGTGACTGTGACTGTGACTGTGACTGTGACTGTGACTTGGGACTGTGACCCTGACTAACGACCAACGACCAACGACTCACAAATGTCT
>JBDTSX010000559.1:0-3597 GCA_039930925.1 Acidobacteriota bacterium
ACCGTGCTGTTTCCAGATGGTCAGCCGGCCCCACGTATCGGCCTGACCGCCGTGCCATACCGCTACGCGGCCGGCGAGCGCCGGCCGATTTCCGCCGGCATCGCCACCGCGCGCACGGACGATCGCGGCATCTATCGGATTTTCGGACTGGCCGCCGGTACCTACATCCTTGGCGCCGTCCCTGGCGGACCCGCTCCAGACGCGTCGCTGGAGCCGATCTCGGAAGCGGACGTCCGGCGCGCGCTCGCCGAAGTGCGGGCGCCGTTCTCGCGTGCGCAGGCCCCGGCGCCTCCGAGCGTCGCGAGACCGCCGCAGACCGGCACATCGGACGGGACCCGACGTCTCCGTTTCGCGACAGTTTATTATCCAGGCACAACCGTGCTGGACAAAGCGGCCTACGTCACGCTCGGTCCCGCGGAGGAACGTCGCGGCGTTGATTTCGACCTGGAGTACGTGCCGTCCGGGACCGTCATGGGCACCCTGTTCGTGCCAGGCGGCATGCCGCAGCCGCAGATCGTCCTCAGCGGCACCGGCGACGGTCCGGCGGCTCTGGTGACGCGAACCGCACTGGCAAATAGTGAGGGGCAATTCACACTGAGTGACGTGGATCCCGGACCCTACACCGTGACGAGCGCGCTGATCCCGTGGCCGCGCGGCGCCGCAGCCGCCACGCAGGTGCTCTGGGCATCGACCGAGCTCTTCGTCGACGGGCACGACGTGACGGACCTCACCCTGGTACCGCACCCCGCGGTCACCATCGCCGGCCGGGTGACGTTCGAGGGCACGACGCCGCCGCCGAAACTCGCGGGTCTGCATGTGCCGCTGCCGGCGCTGGTACGATCAGGTGGCCGGACCGTGTCCCAGCCTTGGTTGCGGCTCGAAGCGGACGGGCGGTTCGCGATCGCCGGGATCATTCCGGGCGTGTATCGTCTACGCACCATCGTCGAGGGGCAAATTGCGTCGCTCGGTGGGTGGTGGCTGAAATCGGTGACGGTGAGCGGCCGCGAAATGCTCGACACGCCTCTCGAACTGCCGGACGGCGCCGACGATGCGGTGGTGACGTTCTCGGATCGCGCGACGGAGCTTCGCGGCCGGGTGACCGATTCGGGCCGTCCTGCTCCAAGCGGCCATGTCGTCGTGGTGTTTTCGGCCAACCCGTCGTTGTGGTTCTTCAATTCCCGTCGGATCGCGGCGATTGCGCCGGATGCGGAGGGGCGCTACACGATCCGCAATCTTCCCGCGGGCGACTATTTCGTCGCCGTCTCCGACGATCTCGAGCCGGGAGAGTGGTACGACCCCGCGGTGCTCGAACAGCTGGTCAAGGGCGCGTCGCGCATCACCCTGGCCGAGGCGGAGCAAAAGACCTACGACGCAGTGGTGGCCTCAGAGAAGCCGCGTTGACGCCTGGAGACGCTCAGATCTCGAGACGCGCACTGACCACCAGTTCCCCCCGCCGATATCCCGTCGCGGTCGCCTGCCCGCCGGCTGCGACCGGCTTCGGCAGGGTGATCGTCATCGCGCTGCGGGTGACGTCCTGAGAGAGCACCGGCCGGTCGTCGATCCGCACGTCCACACGGTCGATGTTCTCCGAGGTCACGCGGATCCGCGTCACCGGCGGCGCGCCCACTGGCGCCAGCCGCAGCTGCTGCGTCGGTTTCGTCGCCAGGATCTGCGCGGCGCGGGCGATCAGGTCGACGTTGTGCTTCAGCAGGTCGGCTCGGGTGAGGAAGTAGCGTTCGTCCGGCACGACGCCGAGGTCTTCGAGCGGAACACCAGACTGATGGCCGACACGCGTGGAGCGCCGGATGGCCACGCGGAACCCGGCCCCCCCGGGCAGCGGCACGAACGGATTGGGTGTGACGTTCAGCTGCTCCAGGACGTCTGCGTAATCCCAGACATTCGCCCCGCCGGCGCCGGTATTGTCGTGGCAGCCAAGGATCGTCCCGATCTGATGATCCTGGAATCCTGCCGTGAAGATGTCGGTCGTGCTGTAGCAGAACGCATCCGTGACCAGCACGACTGGGCCCTGGTAGACCTGGCCGATGCTGTTGCACTCCGCGGGATCGGTTAGTGGGAATCCCTGCGAGAAGCCTGCGCCGGTGGAGAGCGCCGTCGCCAGCGGGGCCGCCCATTCGGTCAGCCAGTCTGCCGACTGCGTAATTCGCAGCGTCAGCGGCGTGGCCATGAAGTGAAAGGGCTCGGGTACGATCGGCCGCGGCGTCAGCGTTTGCAGCAGCTGCTCACCGAAATTGATGAACCCTCCGCCGTTTCCCCGCACGTCGAGGATCAGCCCTGCCGGAGGCAGCGTGCGGAGGATGCGCACGAACTCCCTGACCGCCCCGTCCACGTCGTCTCCGGGAGGGGCGAAGGTGGTAAGGCGGATGTATCCGAAGGCGCCGGACGGCGTCGTCACCGGGCCGAAGCGCGGATAGACGTCCGGCATCACACTCACGTCGGCACGCGGCGCTCCGCGCCGGGCGCGCGAACGGTGCGTGGCCATCTCGCTTTCCGCTTTCAGGGCAGGCGCGTCGAAGAGTGCCTTGCGGACCCGGCGCAGCAGCTCGGTCTTCACGTCGAGGCCGAGCCTGCCGGCGTTCGCTCCGGCAGTTCCCGGAGTGGACGAGAGAAGCTGCACCAGGTCCTCGCGCTTGACCACCTTCCACTCGACGCGCGACTCGCGTGTTTGTGCGCCCTCCTTGAACGTCAGCGTGACCCAGTCCTCGTCGGGCGGCAGCGACGCGCCGAACCATCTGAGCGTCAGCGCCTCGAGCCCGCGCGCCCGGCGTGCGTCCGGATTGCTGCCCGCCTCACGAGCCGCATTTCGGGCCACCGCGAGATCGATCGGGCTGCCGTTCCAGTGCGTGATCTCCACTTCGGGCTTGAGGTTCCGATCGGTGTTCACCGGTGAGACCCACGACACCAGGTAATTCCGCTCATGGGCGACGTAGTACTCCTCGACCCGGAACGGCAGGAACGCGAAGTTCGGCCAGTAGTCGCTCGGGAGCGTGTAGTTGGTGTGGAGGTCGCGAAGGCCGATGAAGATGTCGATCATCTCGGACTGGAACTCCCGCTCGTCGAGACCCTCCTGCCGCAGCCGCAGCAGCCGCAGCCGCTGAACCGGATCGATTCCGTGGAGCGCGCGCTTCAACGCCAGGTGCGCATAGACCTCTTCGAGCATCAGCAGCGCCTGGTCGATCAGGACCTGCCGCTGGTCGGTGAAGCTCAACGGACGTGGAGCGACCAGTGCGCCGGCGCCGGTTCCGCCGGCCTGTCCCGCCGCACCGGCCGCAGCCCAGGATTCGCCGGTTGCCGAGCGCTGCGTCCGCGCCGCGGGCAGCACATCGCGGAGCTCGCGTAGCCGGGTCGGTTCGCCCGAGACCTTCTGGATCTCGGCGAGCACCTGCTTGCGGGTCATCTTTGGCTGGTAGGGGACCGCGCCGCGAACCGCGGCTGCGGGACGCCTGGCCGCTATCTTCCGGGTGGCTGTGTTCGCACGGGCCATGGGAACCCTCCTCGACGTTGGTTTTCGTCCGCTGACCGGACCTGCGACTGCGCGATGCGGCGGCAAGGGAGACGGCGGCGGCGCGATTCTACCGC
>JBDTSX010000560.1:0-3591 GCA_039930925.1 Acidobacteriota bacterium
TATTATGGCGGCCTGCCGACCGGCGAGATCCATGAAGTGGGCGAGCCGGCCTTCGACTCAGGCGAATCGGCGCGCTGGCGAGCGGACGGGACGCTCGAGTTGGTCAGGAGCCGCGAGGGGCAGGTATTCCTGGACGGCTTCCGGATCGACACCCGCACGATTGCGAGGGCACTTGCCGCGCATCCGGCTCTGGCCGACGCCGCGGTCGTGTTGCGCGACGACGACGTGGGAGAGCCGCGGCTGGTGGCCTACATCGTGGTCAAGCCAGGCGAGGCTCCGACGCTGACAGAATTGCGGGGCGCTCTGCGCCGGTCCCTTCCGGCGCGCATGATCCCGCGCGCCTTCATCGAGGTCGATAGCCTGCGGGAGGTCGCCGCCGACAATCGCAGGCGCCAGGAAGGAGTCTCCGGCGCCGGCGAGTGCGTCGAGCCACGGACCGCGACCGAACAGGTTGTGGCGCGCCTGTGGAAGGACGCGCTGAAAGTCGACCGGGTGAGCGTGCACGACAACTTCTTCGACCTGGGGGGCTATTCGCTGCTCTGCTTCCAGGTGCTCGAACGGGTCCAGCGTGAAACCGGGCAGAGACTCAGCCCGCGTGTCCTGCTGCTCGACACGCTTCAACAGGTTGCCGCGCAACTGGATCGCGCAAGCCAGTCGGCGCTCAGTCGCTAATCGAGCCGCTACGTGAACTGCCGCATCACTCTCGCATCGCTCTGCCCGCCGGCGCGCCGGCTCGATGGCCGGTCCTGACATGGCCGATCTGGCCGGCGTCGTCGCGGTTCCGGGCACCGGTAGCCAGTTCGCGCTGAAGGAAGGGAGAGTCGCGGCCAGGAACTCGATCACTCTGCTGTTCTCGTTCGCCGCCAGCTGGGCGATCGGCTTTGCGGGCCGGCTGATCGTGCCCAGGCAGCTGGGCCCCGAGTTGTTCGGCGCGTTTCAGTTTTCGGACTATTTCTCCGCCACCTTCTTCGTGATCTCGATTCTCGGGTTCGACACCTACATCAGGAAAGAGGTCAGCGTCCGCGCGGCGCATGCGAGCGAGTTCTTCGGCGGCTTGCTGGTGCTCCGGGCAGCGGCCAGCCTGGTGGCACTGGCGCTGATGCTCGTCGCCTGTGTCCTCAGCCACAAACCGGCGTACGTTCGGAACCTGCTGCTGATTTTTTCGCTGTATCAGGTTCTCATGATCCTGAACACGTCCTACGCGACCCTGCTGAACGCCGTGTCCTCAGTACGTCGGCTCTCGGCCTTGAACGTGGTCGCGAAGTGTTCCTGGGTGGTGATCGTCATGGCGGTGGCGGCGGTCGGCGGCGGTGCGGCGGGATTTGCCTGGGCGCTGGTCGCGTCGGAGGGACTCAAGGCGGCCGCCCTGACCTGGATCGTGCGCCGCGAGCTGTCCTTGAGCTTCAGGATTGATCTCCGGGCCGCCCGAGCCGCGCTGACCGCGAGCATGCCGTTCTGGGTGGTCAGCGTCACCGGCACGCTCTACGCGAATGCGGACGTCAGCCTGATGTCCTTCCGCACTTCGGACATCGAGGTGGGCTGGTACGGCGCGGCGGTGAGCCTGGTCGGCACGATGATGCTGTTCACCGTGATCATGCACAACGTCTTCCTGCCGATGATCTCGCGCGCCTCAGCGAAGTCGAGCGAGCTGTCGGCGATGACCCGGCGCGCGCTGGAACTGGTGGTGAGCCTGATGACGCCGGTCGCGCTGTTCGCGGCCCTCGGCGCGGAGATCATCGTCCGGGTGTTGTTCGGGGAGAGCTTCGCTCCGGCGGCCGGCAGCCTCCGCATGCTCTCGGCGGTGGTGCTGCTGTTGTACGTGTCGATCTGTCCGGCCCTGGTGCTGACGCGGCTCGATCGCGGCTGGACGGTGACCTGGGTGTCGATCGGCGCCCTGGTGCTGAATCTGGCCTTGAACTGGTTCGCCATTCCTTACGGGCAGCACACCTGGGGCGCGGGAGGAGCGGGCTTCGCTGCGGCCGCTGTCTGGGCGGTCTGCGAGGTCCTGAATGTGGCGACGCTGCTCTTTCTCACCGCGGAGTACTTCATCGACCGGCGCAATCTCGTCGTCTTCGCCAAGACCGGCATCGCATGCGTCGCCGTCGCGCTGCTCCACGCCACGCGCCCGCCAACCGCCGCCACGATCGCGACCGAAGCCTTGCTGTACGTGGGACTGGTGGTCGCCTTGCGTGCGGTGCGCGTCGACGAGGTGATCGCGTTCGCGAAGATGGTGTTGCGGCCGGCGGAGGCTCCGGCGGCGCGATCTTGAGCCGCGGTTGCCGCCGCGAAGGCATCGTCCAGGGATCTCGATTCGTACGGGTTCACCGTGTCTGTCCGAGGAGTGTAGCCATGAACCAAGTCAGCTTTGAACCGTCGATTTTTCGCCGCGACTACAATCGCCGTCCGTTTCTCGTGCAGCATCAATTGCACCGGCATCCGTTGATGCAGTTGTCCAGCCTCAGGGAGCTCGCCCTGCGGCTGGAACGCAAGCAGGTGATCTTCCGGGTCGGCAGCGTGCCGGTCAATGCGGACTTCGACCGCGCCCACCTGACGCACCCGATTGCCGGCACGCTGGAGGATGCGCTCGACAACATCACCACCGCCGGAGTGGCGATCACGATCAACACCCCCGAGACCGATCCCGTGTACCGGGTGTTGATTGAGGAAATTCTCGCCGAGATTCGCGCGCTCTCCGATCCGATGGATCCGGGAATGAACTGGACTGCCGCCTATATCTTCATCTCCGCGCCGGGATCGCTGACGCCGTATCACATGGACCGGGAAATGAATTTCCTGTTCCAGATCCAGGGCTCGAAATCGGTCAGCCTCTGGGATGGCAACGACACCAGCATCATGAGCGACGAGGACGTCGAGCGCCTGTTCGGCGAATACGTCAGGCCCAAGTACAAAGAGGCGGCGGCCAGCGCGGCGCAGCAATTCGAGCTCGGACCGGGACTTGGCGTCCACCATCCGTTTATCGCCCCTCACCTGGTGCGGACCTGCAACGAGGTGTCGGTGTCACTCGCCGTGACGTATCGCACGCGGCAGACGGATCGCCTGGCCGACTTGCACAAGGTCAACTACCGCCTGCGCCGGATGGGCCTGCATCCGACTCGCGCCGGGGTGTCTCCGATGCGCGACTCGCTCAAGTCGTCCGTGTTGACGCCAGCGCTGCGAGGCGCCCGCCGCTTGCGGGGGCAACGCGACTAGCGCTACTCGGCGGCGACCGCGAACCGGGCCGAAGCGGCTTCAAGGCTCGAGGTCCTCGCGGCTGGCCCCGGTCGATTACTGACGGAAAGCGCCGCATCACGGTTACACTCAGAGCACAGCTGCATCTGAGCGATCGAAGGGTGCCCGAACCACCGTAACGAGGGGGCCTGGAACTCCCGCGTGCCAGCGGCCTCGGTGCGCGTGTGCGATTCGGCTGGCGGACTCACGTCATTCAGTTCGCGTCGATGTTTCATCGGGGGCAGCCGCTCTCGAGTACCAGGAGAACAGCATGTTTGTGCGCGCACTCGTCACCGTCGTGGCCCTGTCCGCCGTGTCGCTCGGCGCCAACCCGGGGGCGCCGCCAACCGGCACCGCCGCCGG
>JBDTSX010000561.1:0-3574 GCA_039930925.1 Acidobacteriota bacterium
CGGGGTCCGCGCCCCCGGCGACTGACTCGCGTGTACCGGGGCATCGGGCCCCGGTGTGCGTCTCCTGCACCCGCCGATCCCACGCCCGGCCGACGTCGATGCGGCATCCACAGGCCCGTGCATGCGTCTGACCGGCACCGACTCCGGGGAGATGGCTCCGCGTCTGGCCGACCGCGCCAGCCTGCCCGCGTCCTGGGCCGGGCTCGTCCTGGTTGCGGCACTGGCGCTGATTTTCCTTCTGGATCGCTCGACCGGCTCAGCTCCCGTGCAGCACCTCTACTACCTGCCGATCATCTTCGCCGGTGTCAGGTTCGGGATGACGGGAGGCCTGATCGCGGCAGCGTTGGCGATCCTGTCGTATCACGCGGCGAATCCGCACCTGCTGACCTTCCGATACGAGCAGTCGGACATCGTCCAGGTGGGTCTCTTCGTCGCGGTCGGCGTGCTGACCGCGCGGCTGACGCTCGATTCGCGCCGCCTCCATGCGCTGGCCATGACCGACGACCTGACCGGCCTGCACAATCTGCGATCCTTCGAGGCCCGGCTGCGCGGGCTGGTGCGCGCCTCCTCGCAAGGCAAGTGGCCTCTCTCGCTGCTGGTGCTGGACGTGGACCGCTTGAAGTCGCTGAACGACAAGTACGGGCACCTGGCGGGCGCGGAAGCGGTGCGTACGGTGGGCCACATCATCGCCGGGCACGTCCCCCCGGACGCCGTCGCGTGTCGTTACGGCGGGGATGAGTTCGTGGTGGCGCTGCCGCAGTGCACCAGGTCGCGCGCCAACGCCGTCGCCGACGCGCTGCGCCGCGCCGTCAACGAGATTGCGCCGGTGCTGGCCGGCGTCCAGTTCCCGGCCGGTCGCCTCTCGATCAGCGTCGGTATCGCGTGCCGCGACTTCGACGAGGGCCTCGTGTCCGCGGGAGACGAGGCAACGGGCGCCGCGCTGTTCCACGCCGCCGATGCCGCGTTGTACGACGCGAAGGAACGAGGACGCAACCAGGTCTCGGCCAGCGTCCGGCAGCCGACGAGAACCCTGCACTGACCGGCGGTTCGCGGCGCTGATGGTCGTCGAACCGCTCCAACCCGCGGGGCGCTCGTGCGACTTTTTTTGACCCGCCGGACATCCGCCGGGACCGCGACGCCGTAGAATCAACAGAGGCGGACGGTTTACCCGCAGGAGACACACCATGCATCGACGATCGTTTCTCTCGGCAGCGTTGTTCACGGCGGGCGGGGCGCTGCTCGGGCGCAAGGCGCTGACGCGTCAGGGGAATCGACCGGCGAACCAGAAGGCCGAGCAGTTCGAAGTGACGAAAACGGACGACGAGTGGCGAAAGCTCCTGACGCCGCAGCAGTACCAGGTCCTTCGTGCCCACGACACCGAGAGGCCCGGGTCCAGTCCGCTGAACAACGAACATCGCAAGGGCACGTTCTACTGCGCAGGCTGCGACCTGCCGCTCTTCTCGTCGGACACCAAGTTCGACAGTGGGACCGGCTGGCCGAGTTTCTGGACGCCGCTCAACGACGCCATCCGGACGTCGATCGATCGCACGTTCGGGGTGCGCACCGAGGTGCACTGCCGCCGGTGCGGCGGCCATCTCGGCCACGTGTTCGACGACGGACCGAGGCCGACCGGTCTGCGCTATTGCATGAACGGCCTGGCGATGGTGTTCAGGCCTGCCAAGGCGGGCTGACGGCTATTCCGCGGTCTTCCAGTGGACCGCGTCGAACTGCACCGGCTCGATGCGCCGATGCGCGATGTGCTTGATGATCTGCCGCGCGTGGAATCGTCCGTTCTCGATGAACCAGCGCCCGGTCTGCAGGCCGCCGCACACCGTCCCCGCTAGATAGAGACCCGCCCGAGTCGTTTCGAACGTGGTCTCGTCGTAGACCGGCGTGCGATACACGTCCTCCGCGATCCGAATCTTCAACGCTTCGAGGAAGCCGTAGTCCGGGTGATATCCGGTCATCGCAATGACCCAGTGGGTCTCGACGACCACCGGGCCGTCGGCGGTACGCAGCAGGATCGACGTCTCTCGAATCTCCTCCACCGTCGTACTGAAATACGCGCGGATGCTCCCCTCCGTGATCCGATTCTCGAGATCCGGCCTGATCCAGTACTTGATCTTGTCCGACAACACCGGCGTGCGCACGATCAGCGTCACCTCCGCGCCGTGCCGGTAGCAGTCGAGGGCCGCCTTGGCGGCCGAGTTGCGCGCGCCGAGCACCGCCACCTTCTGGCGAACGTAGCTGTACGGCTCTCGATAGTAGTGCGTCACGTGCGGCAGGTCCTCTCCGGGGACGTTCAGCAGATTCGGCTGGTCGAAAAACCCGATCGAGACCACCACGTTGCGCGTCTGATACTCCCCGCGATCCGTGACGATGCTGAACGCTCCGGCGTCCCCGTTGACATGCAGCACGCGCTCGTAGAGTCGAATCTCGAGGTTTTCCCGGGCGGACACGCCGCGGTAGTACTCAATCGCGTCCTCCCGCGTCGGCTTGTATCCCTGCACGGGAAACGGGTAGCCGCCGATTTCGATCAGCTCCGGCGTCGAGAAAAATTCCATCCGGGCGGGATAGCCGACCAGGGAATTCACCAGCGCCCCCTTGTCGATGACCAGCGCCCGCAACCCCTCCCGATTCGCCTCGATGGCGCACGCCAGCCCGACCGGCCCCGCGCCGACAATGATCACGTCGTAGATCTGCATAGCCGCTGTGCTCGCCTCCATGCCGTCACAAGAACGGTAACATGGACCCGCGTCCGGCCGACCGGCGGGAACATCGGGACGACTCCCTGCATCCAATAGCGGAGAGGCCACCAGACAGATGCCAACGCCGCCGATTTCGTCCTCGTCGCAGGCGGCCAACCCGCACGAAAGCGATACCAGCCTCGTGCGGCGCGTCGCACTGGGAGATCAAGCGGCGTTCGAGGCGCTGATGCGCCGCCACAACACGCGACTGTTTCGGGTGGCACGAGCCATTCTCCGGGACGACACCGAGGCGGAGGACGCCCTGCAAGACGCCTACCTCGACGCCTACCGGCATCTCGGAGAGTTTCGCGGCGACTCGCAGCCAGCTACCTGGTTGACGCGGATCGTCATCAACCAGGCGCTGATGCGGCGCCGGCGAAGCCGCCGGGGGGGCGCGTCGGTGATCCAGTTCAGCCACCGCAACCCGACGGGCGCCCACCGGACGGAGGACGACGTGGCGGACCACAAGACCGAGTCGCCGTCGAGCGCGACGCTCCGTGCGGAAATCCGCCGGATGCTCGAGCGCCGGATCGACGACCTGCCGGTGGCGTTCCGGACGGTGTTCGTCATGCGCGACGTCGAGGATCTGAGCGTCGCCGAGACCGCGGAGTGCCTGTCCATCCCTCAGGCGACGGTGCGCACTCGCCTGTTTCGCGCCCGTGCGCTGCTGCGCGCCGGCCTGGCGCAGGACATGGACACGGCCGCCGCCGACGTGTTCGCCTTCGCCGGCGAGCGCTGCGATCGCATCGTCGCCGGCGTGCTGGCACGAAGCGGCGGGCCCGGTGGCGGCACTCCGGATTCCGCGGCCTGAAGGCGACCGCGACACG
>JBDTSX010000562.1:0-3570 GCA_039930925.1 Acidobacteriota bacterium
GGTCGTCAATCTCTCCGGCGACGTGAAGGGATTCATCACCCCGGTGATGGTGCTGGTGTGGCCGATCGCCGGGCTCGGCGTCGACGCGCTGTCGCGATGGCTGACGTCGCCGCGCACCCTGCGCCGGACTGCCGGCGCGCTTGCGCTCGCAGCGGCCGCCGCCATGCCGATCAGCAACCTGGCCACCAATTACCACGACTCCAACCACAGTGGAGACACGGCCGACGCGCGGTTGCTCCGCGGTGTGTATCACCAGCTCCCCGATCGCGCGGCGATCGTGGTCGAGAACTATTTCTACGACATGGGGCTGCACTACTTGATGCTCACCGGCGAAGGCGGACCGGACCGCGGCATCAGGCGCATCGGCTTCAGCGCGGGCGCCGTGCGCGACGCCGCGAGCCAGGGCCGGCGCGTGTTCGGCTTCGCGGGGGCGGCGACCTATCTCGCCGCCGAAGGGCTGCGCTTCGAGCGCGCGGCGCTCTCGGGACCGGCGATCGACGAGTGGCTGCGGACGCTGCCCCGCGGCACGGTGATGGTCGGAGCGGCGGCCTATGCGCCCGTGCCGTCCGAGCTCGTCGGCACTGTCGCTCGCGGACCGGGACGCAGCCGTGCCTTTTCCGCGTTCGCGCGGGTCGTGGGACAGTCGTCGGCGGCCTGGACCACGAGCGACGAGCCGATGTCAATCGACGTCAACCCGGACCGCCTGGAGTCAGCGCTTCCGCCGTTTCCCGGAGCCGTGCGGGCGGTGGTGGACGCGCACGGTGCCCGCGTCGAGGTCGCCGGCCGCACCGTGGCGGCGGCCGCGACGGGCCTCGCGATCGCGGCGTTCACGCCCGCCGGCGCTCTGGCCCTCGCCTTCGACGTCCCTGCCGATCGGCCGTTTCGCGTGCCATTTGAAGGGTCGCTCTACGAACTGAAGGGGGTGTCTCCCTGCGAGACGATCACCACCAGCGGGTGGACTGACGTGACGCCGGTGCTCTCGACCGGCAGCTGGGTGGCGACGATGTCCGGGGTTCGGTCGGTGGCGATCGAAAGCGTCCTCGGGACATCGGCAGGGGCGCAGGTGCGTTCGACCGAGCTGCTCGGAGGCGGGCTGATGCGGACGACCGTGCATCCCGTCGATCCCGATCGGACGCAGGTGCTGCTGACCGAGCTCAGTCGTGCCGGAGAGGGGCGTCCGGTGTTTCGGCTCGCGCTCGATCGCGCCGGGGTGCCGGGGAAGGCACGCCTTCGGCCGGGAACTGACGCGGCGCCCGTGACGCTCTGCGCGCACACGCCGCTGCCGCTCTTCAGCGCTGGGGACGATCGCGCCGTGCTGCGGCCGGACTTCGAATCGGAGGCCTACTTCGGCGCGGGCTGGAGTGACGCGGAGCGACTCCCGACGGGACGCGTCCGACGTGCGCACGATCGCGCCGCACTGCTGCTTCCGCTGGCGTCCGAGTACGAGTATCGCGTGGCGCTCGACGTGGTCGCCGCGGCGGGCACCCGGATGGCGATCGCCGTCAACGGCGAGGCCGCCGGCGCCTGCGCGCCCGGCGGCGGCAACCCGTGCGAGGTGGTGCTGCCCGCCCGTGCCGTCCACGACGGGATCAACACCCTGACGCTCTCGGCGCAGCCGCCAGTACCCGCCCTGGGGTTCACCCTGCAGGGTGCCCGGCTCGAGCGGCACGCCGTCCGGGACGCCGCGCCAAGCCGATGAAGGTTCCTTCGCCTTGCGACTGTGGGACTTCGCGCGCCTGCCTTCCGCCTGAAGGCGGAAGCCACGAGGTTCTATTTTGAGAACTAGAAGCTTGTGGCTCTAATTTGAAAAAATCGAGTGGCTTCCGCCTTCAGGCGGAAGGATCCTCTCGGCCCACCGCGCCGCTGCCTCGTGTACCCTGACCCTGATGATCGACCTGGTCGCTCTCGATGCCGACGACACGCTCTGGCACAACGAGCCGCACTACACCACGACGCGAGAGCAGTTTCACCGTCTGCTCGCACGCTACGAACCCGGGGGCGATCTCGACGATCGGCTCTACGAGGTGGAGCTTCGCAACCTGCAGCACTTCGGCTATGGCGTGAAGGGCTTCGTGCTGTCGATGATCGAGACCGCGATCGACATCACCGCCGGCCGGCTCGAAAGTCAGGATGTCCGCACCATCATCGGGTGGGGACACGACATGCTCCGCTCGCCGGTCGAGCTGCTCGAGGGCGTGCGCGAGGCGGTGGAAGAGCTCGCCTCCAGCGTTCCGCTCATCCTGCTGACCAAGGGAGACCTGCTGCACCAGGAAACCAAGCTGGCGCGCTCGGGACTTGGATCGCACTTCACAGGGATCGAGGTCGTGTCGGAGAAGGACGCGCAGGTGTATCGGCACGTCATGACGCGATACGCGGTCACTCCCGAGCGCTTCGTCATGGTGGGGAACTCCCTGCGGTCCGACATCCTCCCTGTACTGGAGGCGGGCGCCCACGCGGTCTACGTGCCCTACCAGATCTCGTGGGTACACGAACGCATCTCCGGCGATGCCATGGACGGCCTCGCGCACGCCGCCCGCTACCATCACGTCGCACACATCCGCGAGCTGCCGGCCCTGCTGCGGCGCGTCGGACACAGTCCCGATTGAGCTACCCGGCTGGGCTCCACACCCGCTTGTCCAAGACTGTGGACCGGTCTCCCCGGATCTCTTGAAGCCAGCCCATTGCCGATGTCATCTCGCGAATGGTTTTCCCGCCTCACGGCCCAGGGGAGGAGATCGCCCTTGTTCGTGCAGATCAGTGGCAGCCGCGTCACAATCTGACGCGGAACTCCTGCCGGTCGTGGAGATGTTCAATACGTTCAACAACGCAAACAACATCAACCCGCTGAGCACGCCGGCGCTGTTCAACTTCGATCGCTTCCCGCGAACCGGCGTCGGGGATCCGCGGCAGGTGCAGCTCGCCGTCAAACTCCAGTTCTGATCGGCCGACGGGCTCGTGAATTGCAACCGACCTCTCGTGCGTCTACGATCGGCCGCGCAACGGATGACGCCAAAGGGAGGTAGCTCATGACATTGACCGAATTGTTCCAGGGAGAGCTCGATCGCGAGGCGAAGCTGACCAAGCGGGCGCTCGAACACGTGCCCGAGGGGAAGGACGACTGGAAGCCGCATCCCAAGTCGATGCCGCTCGGACGCCTCGCCGGCCTCGTGGCGATGATGCCGTCGTGGTTGACCATGATGATCGAAAAGGACGAGCTCGATCTGAATCCGCCCGGTGGAGGTTCCTCGTCATTCCAGCGTCAGCTGCGGACCAACGAGGAACTGCTGCAGGCACTCGACGAGGGCGTCGCCGGCGCGCGGGCGGCGCTCGAGAAGACGACCGAGGAACACTTGATGAAACCCTGGCGCCTGCTGGTCGCCGGCAAGGTGGTCGCCGAGCAGCCGCGGCACGTGATGATGCGGGATTCGATCAATCATCTTGCGCACCACCGCGGCCAGCTGACCGTCTACCTGCGCCTGAACGACGCGCCCGTTCCCGCGATCTACGGACCGTCGGCGGACGATCAGAGATTCTGAAAGCGCACCCCTAGTCCTGAGCCAGGTAGCGATG
>JBDTSX010000563.1:0-3567 GCA_039930925.1 Acidobacteriota bacterium
GGATTTCGGCAGCCAGGGCAAACTGCCCTCGCATCCGGAGCTGCTCGACTGGCTTGCCGGCCGCTTCATGGACGACGGCTGGGATGTCAAGGCGCTGCATCGGCTGATCGTCACCTCCGAGACCTTCCGGCAATCGTCCCAGGGTGCGGGCGCAAGCGCGAGTCGCGACCCCGACAACGAACTGCTCACTCGGGGTCCGAGGTCCCGATTGATGGCCGAGCAGATCCGCGACAGTGCGCTGTCGGCCAGTGGCCTGCTGAATCGCACGATCGGCGGACCGAGCGTGAAGCCCTATCAGCCGGCGGGTCTCTGGGAGCAATCCGGCACCGGAAAAACCTACCAACAGGACACCGGGGATGCCCTCTATCGCCGGAGCGTCTACACCTTCTGGCGTCGCACGTCGCCGCCGCCCTCGATGGCCACGTTCGATGCGGTGTCCCGTGAAGTCTGCACCGCCAAGCGCGATGTGACCGCCACACCGCTCCAGTCGCTGGTGCTCCTCAACGACCCGCAGTTCGTCGAAGCCGCGCGCGTGCTGGCGACGCAATTGGTCACGCGTTTCCGAAGCGATGATGCCGCCCGAAACCGCGAGGCCTTCCGTGCACTGGTTGGACGGGCCCCTGACGAGACGGAGTCCGACATTCTCGCGCGGCTCTTCGCCGAGCAGCGGGAGCTGTTCGCCAGGAACACCGGCGACGCGGCGAAGCTCCTCGCGGTCGGCGAGTCGAAATCGGACGCGACTCTGCCACCGGTCGTCGTCGCGGCGATGACGACGGTCGTGAACGCGATCATGAACTACGATGAATTCGTGGTGCTCCGATGAGCGTCGACCGATCCTGCCGGCAATGCACTGGCGCACTCCCTTCCGCCGGCATGTCGCGGCGCAGCCTGCTCAACCGGTTCGGGATGGGCCTCGGCGGCATCGCGCTCGCCAATCTCGTCAACCCCACTCGCCTGCTCGCCGGTTCCGGGTCCGCGGCCGCTGACCAGGATCGCGGCGTCCTCGGCGGCCAGCTTCACCACCCGGCCCGCGCGAAGCGGGTGATTTACCTGTTCATGGCCGGCGGGCCGTCACAGATCGAGACGTTCGACTACAAGCCCGTGCTCACCGAGCGAAACGGCCAGCAACTGCCCGACTCCGTGCGGCAGGGGCAGCGGCTCACCGGGATGTCCGGCAATCAAGCGTCGCTGCCGCTCGTGGGCTCGCAGTTCGGATTCGGCCGTCACGGCAGCAATGGCACCTGGGTGTCCGACCTGCTGCCGCAGACGGCCAGAATCGTCGACGACCTGTGCATCGTCCGCTCCATGTTCACGGATGCGATCAATCACGACCCCGCGATTACATTCTTCCAGACCGGCTCGCAGATCGCCGGACGCCCGAGCATGGGGTCGTGGATTCACTATGGGCTGGGGAGCGACAACGACAACCTTCCGGCGTTCGTCGTCCTCATCACACCCGGCAAAGTGGATCAGCCTCTGTACTCGCGGCTCTGGGGCAGTGGGTTCCTTCCGTCCCGCTACCAGGGGGTGCAGTTCCGGAGCGGCAAGGACGCGGTGTTGTACCTGACCAACCCCGACGGAGTGACGCGCGAGAGCCGCCGGCTCCTGCTCGATCGGCTCGCGGAGCTGCACGCGCACGCCGCCGAGCGGCTCGGCGACACCGAGGTGGACGGGCGCATCGCGCAGTACGAGATGTCGTACCGCATGCAGGCGAGCGTACCCGGCGTGATGGATATCTCGAGCGAGACACCGGAAACGCTCGCGCTGTACGGGAAGGATTCGAGCACGCCCGGGACATTTGCCGCCAACTGCCTGCTCGCCCGCCGTCTCGCCGAGCGGGGCGTGAAGTTCGTCCAGCTTTATCATCAGGGCTGGGATCAGCACGACAACCTGCCGCGGAACATTCGCAAACAGTGCGAGGAAACCGACCAGGCGAGCGCGGCCCTGATCACCGACTTGAAGCGACGCGGCATGCTCGACGACACGCTGGTCGTCTGGGGCGGAGAGTTCGGCCGCACCAGCTATTCGCAAGGAAAGCTGACCGCAGACAACTACGGCCGCGACCACCATCCGCGCTGCTTCACCGTCTGGATGGCGGGCGGCGGCGTCAAGCCGGGACTGGTCCACGGCGCGACCGACGAGTTCAGCTACAACGTGACCGAAGGGGGCGTCCACGTGCACGACTTCCAGGCGACGATCCTGCATCTTCTGGGCGTGGATCACGAGCGCCTGACGTATCTGCACCAGGGGCGGCGCTTCCGTCTCACCGACGTGCACGGCGAGGTGGTCAACGCGCTGCTCGCGTAAGACGGATCGGTGTGCGGTCCTCTGATGCACCACCGTCATCGTCGCCCTCTTCGTGACGCCATCGATCGCCGCTGCGCCGCCGGGCCAGCCGCCCCGCCATTCAGCACGATGGTCAGCGCTCTCACCGCGAAGGAGACGGGCGTCGCACGAAGGCCGGCAGGACGGTGAGGTCGTTGCTCGTGGCCGAGCCGCCATTCATCGTCGCCGTCACACGGGCCGTCGTCGCGGCGGCGACGATGTGGGTCGACACGGTAAAGGTCGCCGACGCTTGACCGGGCGGATCGTGATCTGCGCCGGGACGACAGGGGCCGGACTGTCGCTCACCAGGGTGACCCGGCGTTGTGCGAGGGTTCCCGTCGCGGGAGCGTTGACCACCTGGTTCAGCCCGAACGATGCGCCGTTAGGCGGCGTCGTCAACGTGATGGGGCGCTTTCCAGTCGATCTTGTTGCCGGCGATCGGACCCGCCGTTGCGCAATTGCCCGCCAGATCGCACACGTGGCGGCCGTCGCTGCTCGCATGGCCGTCGTCAGCGCCGGCGCCAACCGCGGTGACCAGAGCGAACGACGCGTCAGCCGGGTTCATCAGACCTTCCCCTGCATCGGTGGCCTGCAGGCGAGCGACACATTACCGGCGTGCCACACGCCGTCGGAAGCGGCGCACGAGATGGTGGGCGGCGTCCTGTCCTCGCACGCATCGCCGACGCCGTCGTGGTCGCTGTCGGCCTGATCCGGGTTGGGCGTCAAGGTCCTGCCATCGCAGCCAGATTTCCTGTCCATCGTTGACGGTCAGCGCCGCTGACCGGGAGGTGCGATTGACGGCTGCATTGCCGTCGAGCGCGGCCGCCGTGGCGCCGGTAACAGGCCCCGTCAAACTGCGCGGGGCAAATGTCGTCCACCCCGTGCGTTGGGCGTCAGGTGACCCCGATCGAAACCGGTTCCGGAGAAGTCGAACGACTCCACGCGAGGACCGTGCCGTTCGGGCCGCGCGGACGAACCACCCGTGTTCCCGCATTACCGGTACGCCTTGGCCTGAATCCCGTACAGCTGCGAGTACTGACCGCCCTGCGCCATCAGCTCCTCATGCGTGCCGGCCTCGACCAGCCGGGCGCCGTCGAGGACGACGATCACATCGGCCATGCGCACGGTCGAGAATCGATGGGAGACAAGAATCGTGACGCGTCCGCCGTTTCGATCGCTGCGTGCCGCCTCGGCGTAGCGCTCGAACAGCGCGTGCTCGGTCTCGGCGTCGAGCGCCGCGGT
>JBDTSX010000564.1:0-3541 GCA_039930925.1 Acidobacteriota bacterium
GCGCGTCGGCGGCGGGGAGATAGCGCAGACGTTTCAGCGACACGCTCTCTGCCTGCTGTGTCGCCGTGACGGCGCCCGCGACGATGGCCGGAAGCAGCAGTGAGAGAGCAAGGAAGCGCATCGTGCACACAGTAGCGCAGGTCCGTCCTCACCGACTACCAGCGTTCGACGGCGCGCCGCCCGCCGTCGCCGACCCTGGGATCCCCCAGGTTCCACGAACTCTGACCGGGTGTACGCTTGTGGACATGGATCCACTCGCTGGCTCCTCGTGGAGCGAACCCGGAATGGTCGCTGGCTTTGCCCGCTCGAACCCAAATGCGACGTTGGTGCAGTTCGCCGATGCGGAACTTCGCCGCGTCGGCCGCGGCCGGCTGGCCGACATCGGTTGCGGCGCCGGCCGCAACGCGATTCCCCTCGCCGACATCGGCTGGGATGTTGTCGGCACCGACCTCTCGTGGCCGATGGTGCAGGCGGCTCACGCTCGCACCCGCGCGGCAGCGACCACCGGCCGCATCCAGTTCCTGCTCGCGCCGATGCACGCGCTCCCGATCGGGGATAACAGCGTCGATCTCGTGATCGCCCACGGGATCTGGAACCTCGCGCGCTCGGCGGAGGAGTTCCGCCGCGGGGTAAAAGAAGCTGCGAGGATAGCCCGCCCTGGCGCCGGACTCTTCGTCTTCACCTTCTCGCGTCACACGCTCTCGCCTGACGCGCGGCCGGTGGCCGGCGAGCCCTTCGTCTTCACCGGGTTCTCCGGCGATCCGCAGTGCTTCCTCACCGAGAAGCAGCTCATGGAGGAGTTACAGGCAGGAGGCTTCGTCCCGGACCCGGCGGTTCCGCTCCGGGAGCACAACGCCCCCGATCCGTGCGCGCCGTTCAGGCCAGCCGGCCCGGTCATCTACGAAGGCACGTTCAGAAGACCGTAAGTGGCTGTCGGCTTCCGGCTTCGCGCGTCGGGAAGACCGCGCAAGGAGGTCGTCAGCACAATGTCGACGCGATGTCAGCGAGGCGCGCCGCCGGATTTCGCCGCGTCCTCTCGAGGGCATGACGCTGAGACGTCCCGCGTGGGCCGTGATCGCCGCGCCTCACCGCCGCCGTGAGGGATGCGGTTCGCCGTGCGATGATGAGCGCTGGACCGTGCTAAACCAGTGGCTGCAGATTGTCGGCCTCAGTGGTGCGTATCTCGCAACCTCGGGATATCTGAGGACCGCCGGTCCGTGGGGTGCGGGGCGCGACCCAACCTCGTCGCGCGCCACGGCCACCATGGTTCTCACGCTGGTCCTCTGCGTCACGGCGATGCTCCAGTGGACCTTCCCGGGTGTGTTGTCGGCCTTCCGGCGTGACGCGACCCGGATTGCGACGGGCGAATGGTGGCGTCTCGGCACCGCGCTGCTGGTGCAGGACGGTGGCGTGGCCGGCACCGTCTTCAATCTGACCAGCCTGCTGCTGGTCGGCAGTGCCGCCGAGCGCCTGCTGGGCAGCCGCCGCTGGCTCCTCATCTTCCTGGTCGGGGCGCTTGTCAGCGAGCTCATCGCGTTGACCTGGCGGCCGATCGGCGCAGGGAATTCTGTCGCCACCTTCAGCCTGGCCGGCGCGGTATCCGTCCGGTGCGTCACCGAACGCCCATCCGTCGCGGTGTTCCTGGCGGCGGCCGTCACGCTGACATCCGGCGTCGCCCTGCTCGTGGTGCGCGACATTCACGGCGCCGCGACATTCGCCGGAGCCGTCATCGGTCTCGTGTTCATCACTCGTGACCGGCCGCGAGCGTCAGGTCGGACAATCCTGCGCTGAATTGGATGTCCTGCGCAGTACTTTCCACGCCACTTGCGCCGAGAGCCGAGGGACGCTCACGGCCCGCTCGAATCGCGCAAGTGCTGCCGGATTTGCCCGACAGCGGGACGACCTTCATCGCAACCCCCGGCCCTGGCCCGGGCAAGCCCCCGGAGTGACCGACCACGCGTGTCGGCCAGCGTCTGATCGCCGGCGGGAAGCGTCGTCGACGTCACGCCGCGTCCATCGCCGCGCCCGCTCGATCAGGGCTCAGCGATCGCCCGGGCGAGCGCTGTGATCTCGGCCTTGGTGACGCGTCCTGAAGCGCCTCGCGGGCGGAGCCGGCGGGCTGTCGTAAAATGCGGGTCTGATGCCTCTGATTTCCGTCGACCTCGTGCAATTGGAGACGGCGCGCCTGCTGCTGCGCCCGCCTAGAGTCGAAGACCTCGATGCGTGGGCGGCGTTCATGACCGATGCCGAGGCCACACGCTTCATCGGTGGCACCAGCCCCAGGTCGATGACCTGGCGGGGAGTGATGATGATGATTGGCGCCTGGCATTCGCAGGGATTTGCGATGTTCTCGGTGCTCGAGAAGACGACCGGACGGTGGGTGGGTCGAGTGGGCCCATGGATGCCCGAGGGCTGGCCCGGACCCGAAATCGGCTGGGCGATCGTCCGCGACTGCTGGGGCCGCGGGTATGCCACCGAAGCCGCGGTCGCGGCGACGAACTGGGCGTTCGATCACCTCGGCTGGACACATGTCATCCACTCGATCGCGCCGCAGAATGCCGCGTCACAAGGGGTCGCCCGCAAGCTTGGCTCACGAAATCTGGGACCCGGTCAGTTGCCGGCGCCGTACGAGCACGCGGAAACAGACATCTGGGGACAGACACTCGTGGAGTGGCGGGCGAAGCGTTCGTGAACCCGCAAGAATGTCCACTCTCGCGGAGTCGAAATACTGAAGTCGCTGGAAACGTGCCGTCTGAGAGAGGCTCGTGCGCCCGTCCGGTCTTCGCAGAAACACCAGGTACCGGATGCTCCCAGGCTCGGGTTGGAGCGTCGAACCGGTGTCCAGCAGCCCGTGGGGTGTGCACCGAGCCGCGAGGGCTTTCTCGCGTTGCGACACTGCTCACTGACGCCGACGCGGGACCGCTCCAGCGAGACAGACTTCGCGTGATGGAGACCCGCTCGGGACGTGGGCGGCGACGACGCGCCGTGGAATGGTCGCGATCAGCGTGACGGCGATGCTGACTGCACCAGGCGGAATCCGAGGTTCGACGTGCCGCTCGACACCTCGGCCTTGCCGCGACTGCCGACGAGATAGCGCGAGCAATAGTGATCGCTGCAGAGATGTGAGCCGCCGCGGACGACGCGTTTGGCCGGACCTGGCTCCTGCGGATCAAAGCTGTCGGCCGGCCCCTGCGGGTTGGTGGCGGGCACGCCTTTCGCCGCCGCGGTGGCATGAGAGGCGCGGACGCGGCGATAAGGTACCTCAAGACACCTCGAGCACGCCCGTCGCCACAACGTCGGCGGTCACTGTCCGTCGGGGCTCGCCATCGCCGGCGTCGTGATCGGACCAGTTCACCCGGCAGACCGGAAACACACAGACCGTAAACACCACCGTCACGACACCACCGTAAACACCAGTTGACTTTCCATCATCGTTCCCCGAATATCTGTCTGCCTCGACTGGGAGCCACCTGCCACAAAGGTGCGGGCGGCTCCTTTCATGGGGAACAGCTCGCCTACATCGATCAGATTTGGACGTGGA
>JBDTSX010000565.1:0-3533 GCA_039930925.1 Acidobacteriota bacterium
TTCCGGGAACTGGTGGACGCCGCGCTCGCCCGCCGGCGCGTCAAGGCCGGTGATCTGACCGCATTTTATCTCGTCAACCTGCTCTGCGACTACGTGCGGCCGGACGTGCGTCGGGCCTGTGCGCGAGACGCTGAACCCCTCGCTCTCCGGCTGGGCCACGCGCTGGCGTCGGGCGGCGCGGTCCAGCGCGCCGAGCTACGGAGTCTCGGGGATTTTTCGCTCTTCATGTCGGGCTTCTTCGGCGACAGCTTCCACCGCCGCTCCGTCGATGTCGACTACTACGTCTCGATGGGGGAATACGCCTACGGATCGCTCAGCCGCCGCGACGAGGATACGTTTGCTCAGGTTTTCGGCGAGCTCGCCTGCAAATTCGTCGGATTCATGGATGTTCTCGCGGACATCAGTGAGCAAACGGCACTGACCTCGAGCGGGGACGTGCTGCGTCTCTATGAGAAATGGCTGCGTACCGGCAGTCCACGCGACGGGCAGAAATTGATCGATCGGGGCATCGTTCCGAACGGATCGGTCGGCAGTCGCTTCGTGCAATAGCCACGATCGGGGTGTGTCAAAATGGCCCGTGCCATCCGGATTGCCCCATCACATGGCACCACCGCTGCCTGTCACCGGCGGTCACGTCCCTGCCACACTTTCTTCAAGAACCGCGGCCGGGGGGACTGGCGTCTAACGTTTCAGCCAGCGCCGCCAGCACAGAAATGGAGCTCAGGGTTGTAAGGTCTTGACGATGAAGCAGATGGGTGGCATTCAGTCGAGGGACCGCGGGGCCTGACCTGCCGCAGTGAGCCTGCGGACGTGTCATTTGTTCCCATCCCTGTGCAGCCACTTCCCGCTCAATCGCTTCGGTATGCAGGATTTTTCGGTTACACTGTCGGGCTTACAAAGTGGCAATTTATTTGCATGACGGCCGAGCAAGATTTAAATAGGCCGCACGAAGACGAAGAGGAGCGACATCATATGGACCTTCATAAAAACCCGGGTGGAGAAATGAATCGGGACCGTCACGCTGAGCTCGCCTCGATCCTCGAGGAGCGCCGGCGCGAGATCATGGGTCAGGTGCAGGACCGGATCCGCGACGTGCGCACCGAGAGCCCGAACAATCCGGCGACCGGCGTGCTCGACGCGGCGGAAAGCTCCGAAGCGGACATCCAGGACGAAATCGAGTTCGCCCTGATCCAGATGAAAGCGGAGACGCTGCACAAGATTGAGGAAGCCCTTCATCGGCTCGAGGAAGGCACCTTCGGCTACTGCTTCGAGTGTGGCGACGAGATTTCCGAGCGACGCCTGCGTGCCCTGCCGTTCGCGGTGCGCTGCAAGGATTGCGAGGAAGCGCGCGAGACGGCGCAGCAGCGCGAGCGCCAGATCGCGCAGCGCCGCGGCAACGCGTCGCTGTTCGTTGACATGCAGGGTTGAGCTCCTGTCCCGGCGCGCCCCTTGACGGGGTGCGCCGGGCTCCCGGGCGATCCCGCGCATCGCCGGAGGGCGCCGGTGCCGATCTTGTCCGTCGCGGAACGCCGCCTCTTCCAGCACTCCCGCGTCCCGCCTTCATCTTTTCCGCGTATCATTCGCTTTGACTGAACGGCGGTTGGCGCCGTTCGGATCCGGCATGGCAGGTCCTACTCGAGGGACTGCGGTCGCCGGAGTAAACCGCCGTTTCAGGAGGATCGCCGAATGAGCGATCAATCCGACAATATCGATCCGACCAACCGTTCCGTGGAAGACCTCATCGCGTCCGGCGAGCATCCGCTGATGGTCCCCGCGGAACTGCCGGTGCTGCCGCTTCGAGACACGGTGCTCTTTCCGAATTCGTTCATGCCGCTGGCCGTCGCCCGCGAAGCGTCCGTGCGCCTGATCGACGAAGCGGTCACGTCGGGCCGCATGATTGGCGTGTTCACGCAGCGCGAGGCGTCCATCGAGGAACCGCTGCTGAACGACCTCTATCCGATCGGCACGATCACCCATATCCACAAGATGTTCAAGCTCCCGGACGGCAGCCTGCGGCTGATCGTGCAGGGGCTGGCGCGGGTGCGGCTGGACGGCATCGTCTCGACGCAGCCCTACCTCCGGGGAGCGGTCAGCGCGGCCGGCGAGAGCCAGCGCGACGAAGATCGGCTCGAGATCGACGCCCTGCAGCGCAACATCAAGAGCAACTTCCAGCAGGTGGTGTCGCTCTCGCCGCTGCTGTCGGACGACCTCCAGGCGCTCGCCGCGAACATCACCGACGCCGGCAAGGTTGCCGACTTCATCGCCTCCAGCCTGACGACCATCGGTACCTCGGTGAAGCAGGAGGTGCTCGATACGCTCGACATCCGCGCCCGGATGGACTCCCTCAACCGCATCCTGATCAAGGAGCTCGAGGTGCTCGAGCTCGGCTCCAAGATCCAGTCGCAGGTCCAGTCAGAGGTCGGCAAGAACCAGCGCGAGTACTTCCTGCGCGAGCAGATGAAGGCGATCCAGAAGGAGCTCGGTGAAGGGGACGAGCAGGCGAAGGAAATCGACGAGCTGCGCACGAAGATCGACACCATCGGTCTGCCCGAGGCGGTGAAGAAAGAGGCGCTGCGCGAGCTCGATCGCCTGGCCAAGATGCCGGTGGCGGCGGCCGAGTACACCGTGTCCCGCACCTACATGGACTGGATCGTGGCCCTTCCGTGGGCCAAGCGCACCGAGGACTCGATCGATCTGCGCAAGACGAAAGAGGTCCTCGACGCCGATCACTCCGGGCTCGAGAAGGTCAAGGATCGGGTGGTGGAATATCTCGCGGTCCGGAAGCTGAATCCCGACGTGAAGGGGCCGATCCTCTGCTTCCTCGGCCCTCCGGGCGTGGGGAAGACGTCGCTCGCGCGGTCGATTGCCAACTCGCTGGGGCGGAAGTTCGTCCGGGTGTCGCTCGGCGGCATGCGCGACGAAGCGGAGATTCGCGGACACCGGCGGACCTATATCGGCGCACTGCCAGGACAGGTGATCCAGGGGCTTCGCCGGGCGGAATCCAAGAACCCCGTGTTCATCCTCGACGAGATCGACAAGCTGGGATCGGATTTCCGCGGCGACCCGGCGTCGGCGCTGCTCGAGGTCCTCGACCCCGAGCAGAACAACACCTTCCGCGATCACTACCTGGACGTGCCGTTCGACCTGTCCGAGGTGCTGTTTCTCACGACCGCCAACGTCATGGACACGATTCCGCCGGCGCTGCGCGACCGCATGGAAGTCCTCGAGCTCGCGGGATACACCGAGGAAGAAAAACTCAGGATTGCGCTCGAACACCTGATCGCGAAGCAGGTCACCAACCAGGGCCTGACGCCCGATCAACTGGAGTTCACCGAGGCCGCGCTTCACGCCGTGATCCGCGGCTACACCCGCGAAGCCGGGGTCCGGAACCTCGAGCGGGAAATCGGCGCACTCTGCCGCAAGGTGGCGCGCCGCCGTGCCGAGGGCAGCGAGATCAAGGTCGTGATCACGCCACAGGTCGTCATCGAGATGCTCGGCGCGCCGACCTTTCTGGATGAAGAGATCGAGAACCG
>JBDTSX010000566.1:0-3519 GCA_039930925.1 Acidobacteriota bacterium
CGTACCCGAGCGGATTGCCAATCGCGCAGACCCATTCACCCACACGCAGCTCGTCCGAGTTCCCGAGCGGCGCCGACGGCAGATCGTGCGCTCCAGGAATCCGCAGCAGCGCCACGTCGATCGCCGGGTCGCTGCCGACCACTTCGGCCCGGAACGCGCGGCCGTCCGCGAGGGTCACCGTGATCCGCTCGGCGCCGTCGATGACGTGATGGTTGGTCAGGATGTGGCCGTCGCGATCGATCAAGAACCCGCTGCCGGCGCCCTGCCGCGGCGTCTCCGGATCGCGCGGCCCAGCCGGCGGTTCAGGCGCACCGTCCCCGCGCCGGAAGTATCGCGGCGTCCCGCCCGGCTCGGGGCCTTTCGAGGTGGAGTCGATATTGACGACCGCCGCGTTCATCCGCTCGGCCACGTCCGCGAAGTTGACGACCGATGCACCGCTCGAGAGCGAGGCCGGGCGCGCGACATCCATCCCCCGCAGGGTGACCCGCGGCGCGGTCGAGACAATCGGCGCCGGAGTGAACTCCCCGGCGATGATCAGCCCGACCAGGAACGCGACGGTGGCGATCAGCGCGACCGTGACGACCGTAAACCGCTTGGACATGGCCTGTTCCCGCGATCCGCCCGCGCGAACCGCGACGTTACATTATAAGCGCGGTGAATTCCTCTTCGGTGAGGGTCGTGACTCCCAAATCGCGGGCCTTGGCCAGTTTGGTTCCGGCCTCGGCGCCCGCCACCAGGTAGCTGGTCTTGCGGCTCACCGAGCCCGAGACCTTCCCCCCGAGCCGCTCGATCGCGGCCGCCGCCGCCTCCCGCGTCATCGATTCGAGCGTCCCGGTCAGAACGAACACCTTCCCGGCGAGTGGGCCCGGCGCCGCTTCACCGGGGGCCGGCTGCCGGGTCGCCATGTTGACGCCCGCCGCCGACAGCTTCGCGACCAGCGCGCGATTGTGCGGCTCGTCCGCGAACATCCGGACCGACGCGGCAACCACCGGACCGATTTCGGGAATCGTCTGCAGCGCTTCGAGCGGCGCGGCCAGGACCGCGTCCATCGTCCGGAAGTATCGCGCCAGGGTGGCTGCCGCCTTCTCGCCGACGTGCCGGATCCCCAGCGCATAGATCAGGCGCGCCAGGTCGTTGTCCCGGCTGCGGGCGACCTGCTTGATCACGTTGCGGCCAACCTTGCCGAGCTTGCGGGGAACGGCCCGTTCGGAGCGCGGCGACCGTGGCGTCACGACGAGCGCCTCGAGTGCGTCGGCCTGAAGGGCATACAGATCGGCGAAGTCGTGCACCAGCCCGAGTTCGATCAGTTGATCGACCAGCGACTCGCCGAGTCCCTCGATGTTCATCGCGCTCCGCGACGCGAAGTGCTCGAGGCTCCGCCGCAGCCGGGCCGGGCAGGAGGTGTTCTCGCAGCGCCACACGACCTCTTCCTCGTCGCGCCGCAGCTCGCTCCCGCACTCCGGACAGACCGTGGGCATCACCCAGGGCACGGAATCAGCTGGCCGGAGCGCGAGAATCGGCGCCACGACCCGGGGAATCACGTCGCCCGCTTTTTCAATGATCACCGTGTCCCCTTCGCGCAGGTCCTTGCGCGAGAGGTCGTCGGCGTTGTGCAGCGTCGCCATCGAGATGGTCGATCCCGCGAGAAAGACCGGCTCGAGAACCGCGTAGGGCGTATTGGCCCCGGTGCGGCCCACGTTGACGGCAATCCGCAGGAGCGTCGTATGCGCCTGCTGCGCCGGAAACTTGAATGCCGTCGCCCACCGCGGAAACTTCGCCGTCGTCCCCAACCGCGTCCGCAGCCTCAGATCGTCCAGCTTGACGACCACGCCGTCGGTGTCGAACGGCAGCTCGAGACGCGCATCAGCCCAGGTCCGGCAGAAGGCGATCACCTCGTCGATCCCGGTACAGAGTTGGCAGTGCCGCTCGACCGGCAGTCCCCACGATCGCAGGCGGTTCAACGTGGAGAAATGGGTGGGCGGCTCCACTGCTGGAGGCTCGCCGGGATCGAGGTCCGGCTGAAGCCGGACCCTACTGGAGTCCGCATCGCTGGAGCCTGCATCTTCGGTAGGGTCCGGCTTCAGCCGGACCGTGACGGTCTCCTCGGGCGGCAGGACCAGCTGATACACAAATGCACTCAGGCCGCGGCTGGCAACCAATGCCGGGTCCAGATTCCGCATCGTCCCCGCCGCGGCGTTGCGAGGGTTCGCGAACACCGGGTCACCCGCCCCCTCCCGCTCGCGGTTGATGCGCGCGAAGACCGCCCGCGGCAGATAGAGCTCGCCCCGCACCTCGACACGCCCCGCCGGACCGTCGCGAAGCGCGAGAGGGATCGCCCGGATCGTCCGCACGTTCGCCGTCACTTCCTCCCCGCGAACGCCGTCCCCGCGCGTCGCGCCGCGTACGAGGCGTGCGTGTTCGTAGGTCAACGCGATGCTGAGGCCGTCGATTTTCAGCTCCGCGACGTACCGCACCTGCGCATCTCCCAGGCCTGCCCCCTTGCGCACCCGCTCATCGAACGCGCGAAGCTCGTCGTCGTTATACGCGTTGTCGAGGCTGAGCATCGGGGCGATGTGCTCCGCGGTGGCGAACCCTTCGATCGGACGGCCGGCGACGCGCTGCGTGGGCGAGTCAGACGTGATCAGGTCGGGGTGCTCCGACTCGAGCCGCTCGAGCTCGTGCAGGAGTCGATCGAACTCCTCGTCGGAAATCTCCGGAGTGGTATGGATGTAGTACTGCTCCTCGTGGTGGCGAATCTCGCGACGGAGCTGGTCGATGCGCGCAAGCGGGTCCATCGGCTGAACACCCGTAGAGCCGGCATGATGCCGGCGCCTGGATTACCTGGTTGCTGATGCAGGGGATACGCTGAACGCCGGGACGCTCCGCAGCCGCAGAGGGTCGGGGCTGCGGGTCGGGTGCCTCAGCGATCTCGCGCGAGGACGTAGTCCGGAAGCGCCATCAGCGCGTCCCGCTCCCGGCTGGGAGGAAACGCGTTCAGGCAGCTCTTGGCGCGATTCGCATACTCGACCGCCCGCTCGTACGCGAGCTCGGTGGCGCGATGCTCGCGCAGCAGCGCGAGAATGTCGCGCCACTGCTCCGGCGACACGGCTCGCTCCTGGACGACGTTGCGGACCAGACGGTCGGCTGTCTCACCACCACGCTGCAGGAGCAGGATAATCGGGAGCGTGACCTTGCCTTCGCGCAGGTCCCCGCCGATCGGCTTGCCGAGCGCGACCTGGTCGGCGGTGTAGTCGAGCAGGTCGTCGACCAGCTGAAACGCGACCCCGAGATTGAAGCCGTAGTCGCGCAGCGCGCTCTCGCGCTCCGGCGTGACGGCGCCGAGCATCCCGCCAATCTGCGCGCAGCCGCCAAAGAGGAACGCCGTCTTCCGACGGATGATCTCGAAGTGCTCTTCCTCGAGGATGTCCACGTCGCCCTGCTTGGTCAGCTGATAGAGCTCCCCTTCGATCATCCGCAGCGTGACGTCGCAGAGCAGCCGGATAATCTCGAGCGAATCCT
>JBDTSX010000567.1:0-3516 GCA_039930925.1 Acidobacteriota bacterium
CTCGGCGCCGAGCGGTGGGAGCGCCAGCACCAGGGCGGGAGAGACACAGAGCGTCCGATAGGTTACGGAACCCATGCGGGGCCCCAATAGCGGCGAACCGTGCAGACCCATCACGACCAGGCCCGCCTGGCGGTCCCGCGCGACCTTGGCCAGCTCCTCCGCGGGGTCGCCGTACACGACGAGGGCTTCTGGATGGAGGCGCGGCGGAACGGTCGCCAGCAGCCCGTTGAGGCCCTCCTCGGCCACCGCCCGGCGGTCGGACTCGATCGTGGTCAGGTGCAGCCGCGCTGCCAACCGGCTCCTGAGCGGCTCGATCACATGCACCAGAATCAGCGGCAGGCCCAAGATCTCTGCCAGTTGGCGCCCAACCTGCGTCTGGTGCCGCGATGCCGGCGAGAGATCCACGGGCACTAGAATCCGGCCAATCAGGCGCTTCGCGTCCTCCAGGCGAAGCGCACCCGGGCCGACGGCCGGTACGACGAGTACGGGCCGGGTCGTTTCGCGCAGCACGCGCTCCGTGGTCGACCCGAAGAACAGCTTGCGCATCCCGGTGAGGCCGTGCGTGCTGATCACGATCAGGTCGCACGATCGCTCACGCGCGACTCGCAAGATCTCGGGTGCGGGTGTGCCGACGGCTACTTCGAGTTCGAGCGCCGCCAGCATCGGTGACTCGGGCCCGAACGTCCGCGCCGCAAACTGCGCCATCTCGCGCCGGGTGTCGTCCGGGCTCCAGAGCGCGCCGGTGCCCAGGTCGAGAGCCTCGGTGAGTAGCGGGCTCTCAACCGCGAGCAGGATCAGCCGCGTGTCGCAGTGCGCGGCGATCGCGGCGGCATACTTCAGCGCGCTCGCGGACGCGTCGGAGAAGTCAGTGGGACACAGGATCGGTGGGCGAACGTTCATGACGGCCTCCTGTCAGTGCTCCCAGTTACTGCAACGGACGTGCCTCGAGGACGGTCGGTCGAGCGTCGACGCCGCCTGCAGTCTGCGGGACAGGGCGACTGGTCGAGACCCGGATAGTTCCGCACCAGTGAGGGAATCTACGCATCGACAACCGCGCCCACCACTTCTCTCCGTGGCGTCTGGCTGCACCGCATCATCGTGGCACCGGGCAGGCATCCTCGACTAGAATCAACGCGCTGGACAGGCAGCACCTGACGATGACGAACGCGACTGTGCTGATCGTTGACGACGAAGACCTCATCCGATGGTCGCTGCGCGAGCGGCTCCAAACCGAGGGGTACGACATTGTCGAAGCCGCCACCGGGCAGGCGGCACTGGACCAGTTCAAGAACGGTGTCGATCTTGTTCTGCTCGATTACCGCCTTCCGGACATGGACGGGTTGTCGATTCTGCGCGAGTTGAAGACGCTCGCCCCGGACGTGCTGGTCATCCTGCTCACCGCATTCGTCAATGTCGAGACCGCCGTCGACGCGATGAAGCTCGGCGCCTTTCATTTCGCCAACAAGCCGTTCGAACTCGACGCCGTGGCCGCACTGGTTGCGCGGGCCCTCGAAACGACCCGTCTGCGGCGTGAAGTCAAGCATTTGCGCGCGAACGAAGCGCGACCCTACAGCCTCCGCGCCATCGTCGGCGAATCCGAGACGATGCGTGCGCTGCGGCAAATGGTCGCAAAGGTCGCCGCAAGTCCAGCCTCCACGGTGCTGTTGACCGGCGAAAGCGGAACCGGCAAGGACCTGGTCGCCAAGACGATCCACTACGGCAGCGCGCGCGCCTCGCGGCCGTTCATGAACATCACCTGTTCGGCGCTGCCGGAGCAGTTACTGGAAAGCGAGCTCTTCGGCCACGAGCGCGGCGCGTTCACCGACGCCCGGATGCAGAAGCGGGGCCTGCTCGAAAGCGCCGAGGGGGGCACCGTCTTTCTCGACGAGATCGGCGAGATGGTGCCAGCGCTCCAGGCCAAACTGCTGCGCGTCCTGGAGGAGAAGAGCTTCAAGCGCGTCGGCGGCTCGACCGACATCCGCGTGGACGTCCGCGTCGTCGCGGCGACCAACCGCAATCTCGAAGAACAGGTGACCAAAGGCGGCTTCCGGAGCGATCTCTACTACCGCCTCAACGTGCTGCCGATCCGTCTGCCGGCGCTGCGGGAACATGCGGACGACGTGCCCGCGCTGGTGAGCTTTTACATCGACGCGTTCAATACGGAATTCAAGCGACGCATCACCGGCGTGAGCCCGGCGGCGGCCGCACTGCTCAGGGCGTATGGCTGGCCCGGCAACGTCCGCGAGCTCCGCAATGTGGTGGAGCGCGCGATGCTGCTGGCCGAGGGGAGCCGCCTCGAAGCATCCGACTTCGGCGCCCTCAAGACCGGGGCTGCTTCCGGTGATCCCTTCGACCTTCCGGCCGCCGGCGTCAACCTGGAGGAGCTCGAACGCAGCCTCGTCGTGCAGGCGCTGCAGCGCGCCGGCGGAAACCAGACCAGGGCGGCCGCGCTCCTCGGGATAAACCGCGACCAGATCCGCTATCGCATCGAGAAGTTCGGCCTGTCGGCCGCTCCGTAGATCGGCATGCCGCAGGACGACCCCGCCCGGCTCCTCGAGGAAATCCGCTACGCGCTCGACCAGGCCGCGATCGTCGCGGTGACGGACCAGCGCGGGATCATCGTCTACGTCAACGACAAGTTCTGCGAGATCTCGAAGTACACGCGGCTCGAGCTGCTCGGACAGGATCACCGAATCATCAACTCCGGTTACCATCCGAAGGAGTTCATCCGCGAGCTCTGGCGAACCATCGCGCGGGGGCAGGTCTGGCGCGGCGAGCTCCGCAATCGCGCCAAGGACGGCTCCATCTACTGGGTCGATACGACGATCGTCCCCCTGCTGAATGACGAGGGCAAGCCACGACAGTATCTCGCGATCCGCAGCGACATCACGGCACGCAAGGCCGTCGAACAGCAGCTCGCGAATCAGGCCGCACTGGCGCAACTGGGACAGCTCGCCGCCGTCGTCGCGCACGAAGTGCGGAACCCCCTGGCCGGCGTCAAAGGCGCGCTTCAGGTGCTTCGATCCCGTCCCACCACGGATGCCGACGACAAACGAATCTTCGAATCGATGATCGCGCGGCTCGACGCGCTCAACAGCAAGGTCGACGACATTCTGCATTGTGCCCACCCGCGCGCACCCGTGGCCGAGGCAGTCGCGCGCGGCCCGGTGATCGCCGACGCCATCGCCAGCGCGGCGGCCGCCGCTGATGGCGCCTGCGCCGGGATACGGATGCCGCAGACGACGAGCGTCGTCCGCGCGGACGGCGAAATGCTTCGCGCCGTCTTGCTGAACCTGCTGCTGAATGCGTGCCAGTCGGGGTCGTCCACTCCGATCGAAATCATGATCTCTGAACAGGACGGCACGTGCCGGATCGACGTGGCGGACCGCGGCGCCGGTTTCGGCGATGTCGATCCGGAACAGCTGTTTCAGGCCTTCCACACGACCAAGAAGGGCGGCACTGGCCTTGGACTCGCGATCGTGAGGCGGCTCATCACGCTGCAGGGAGGAACGGTCC
>JBDTSX010000568.1:0-3516 GCA_039930925.1 Acidobacteriota bacterium
GGTCCGCGCGCCGTCGATCGTGGTCGGCATGTCTCTCTCGGCCCTCAGATGGTCGGGTTGCGGCGGTGAATCGCGAACTCGTTGTGCCCGAGGCGCTCCGCGGCGGTCAGCTTTCCGGAGCATACGTCGAGGAGCTCGGCGAAGAGCCGGTCAGCGGCGGCGCCGAGCGTTTCGCGCCCGTCGAGGATCCCGCTGACGTCGGCGTCGAGGTTGTCGGCCATACCGGCGGCGGTCTGCGCGTTGCCGGTGATCTTGATCACCGGCGCGATCGGGTTTCCGGTCGGCGTGCCGAGTCCGGTCGTGAACACCACCACCTGCGCCGCGCCGCCGACCATGCCGGTGACGGACTCGACGTCCAGACCCGGCGTGTCCATGACCGTCAGTCCGCGCTGGGTGATGCGCCCCGAGTAGGGGACCACGTCGGTGAGCGGCGTGTGCTCTCCCCCTTTGTGCGTCGCGCCGAGCGACTTCTCCTCGATCGTCGTCAGGCCGCCGCGGATGTTCCCGGGCGACGGCTGCGTGCCGCGGATGTCGAGCCCGAGCGCAATCGCCTCCGCCTCGACGCGGGTGATGACCCGGATCAGTCGCGCCGCCGTATCCGGCGAGCTCGCGCGGGCGGCGAGCAGATGCTCCGCCCCCATGATTTCCGCGATCTCTCCCAGCACGGCGCTACCGCCTGCCTCGACCAGCCGATCCGCAACGCGCCCGAGCGCGGGGTTCGCCGCCAGCCCGGACGTGTAGTCGGACCCGCCGCACTTCACGCAGAGGACGAGTGACGAGATGTCGCACGGCACGGGCTGTTGCTGCTCGAGCACGGCCGCGAGCCGCTGCGCGATCTCGATTCCCCGCGCGGTGGTGCGGACCGTTCCCCCCTCGCTCTGGATCGCGAGGATTTCCGCCGGCTTGCCGGCGCGGCGGGCGGCCTCCGCGAGATGCTGCGCCACGACCTGCTCGCACCCCAGGGCGACCACCAGCACCGCCCCCACATTCGGATGTCCGCAGTAGGCGGCCAGCGTCTCGTGCGTCACGCGCAGGTCCGGCCCGAGCTGACCGCAGCCCGCCAGGTGCGGCAGCGCCGCCCCGCGGGGAACCGCGGCCGCAATCCGATCCGCCACCACCGCGGCGCAGATGACGGTCGGCACGACGAGCACATGGTTGCGCACGCCCACGCGGCCGTCCGGCCGGAGATAACCTGCGAAGGAGTGGCTAGTCACTGGTCACTTGTCTCCTCGGATTGTCGGACCCCCGGATCCCGGACCCCTACCCCTCCAGCGGCTCGGCGATGCGCGGCTCGTCGCGGTGCCTCTCCGCATGAAGGTCGCCGCGGCCGCGGGCGCTGGCGAGATTGTGCGTGTGCACGTGGCTGCCCGCCGGGATGTCCGCCGTCGCCGTGCCGATCGGGCTCCCGTATTTCAGCACCGGCTCACCGGAGCCGATCGAACGGAGCGCCACTTTGTGACCGCGCGGGATCGGCTCCGCAATGGTCATCAGCACGCCGCCGACCTCGAGCCTGCGCCCCGGCTCGAGCGCCTCGAGCGCTGTCCCGACGTTGTCGCGCGGGGTGATGATGATTATCGGGTTCACTGGTTGACACCGCTTGCCAGGAACCCTCCGTCCACGGCGATCAGCTGGCCGGTCACGAACGTGGCGGCGTCCGATGCCAGGTACACCGCCGCACCAGCCAGTTCTTCCAGCTTACCGAATCGCTTCATCGGGGTACGGACCAGGAACTCCTGGCCGCGGGGTCCGTCGAGCAGCGCCGCATTGAGGTCGGTGCGGAACACGCCTGGTGCAATCGCGTTGACGGTCACGCCGTACTGGGCCCACTCGACGGCCAGCGCGCGGGTCAGGCCCGCGATGCCGGATTTGGAGGCCGTATACGCCGCTACTTCATGCAGGCCGACAAACGACGACAGCGACGCGATCCCGATAATCCTCCCGGAGCGCTGGTCGATCATCGGCTTGGCGAAGACCTGATAGGTGCGGACCGCGCCGGTCAGGTTGGTGTCGATGATGCGCTGCCAGTCCTCGTCGGCCATTTCGAGCGTCGGCACGCGCTTCGTGGTCCCGGCGCAGTAGACCAGGATGTCGACGCGTCCAAGCGTGCCGATCACTTCGTCCCGCGCGGCGGTCAGCGAGCTGCGGTCCAGCACATCGGTCGTAACCCGCACCGCCCGTCGTCCGCGCGCCTCGATCTCGGCTGCGACCTCGTCCACGAGCGCGGCCCGGCGTGCGGTGGCGACGACGTCCGCTCCCGCATCGGCCAGCCCGAGCGCGATCACACGACCGATGCCGCTCGTGCCGCCGACGACCACCGCCACGCGCCCTTGCAAGTCGAACAGATGTGCCATTCCCTGGACCTCCAGCCGTCAGCGGCGTGCTTGCGTTCCACGCTGCGTAATATACCGCGGACCGCGGGGCGGCTGTCCCTGGCATCGGCAGGCGTCAGTCCCGCCCGTGGAGGATAATCACCGCAGTGGCACTGAGCGCGACGATCTACAACCTGGACATCGATCTCGCGGACTCGGACCGCGGCGTGTATGAAACGCTCGCGCTGCGCGTGGCGCGCCACCCGTCGGAGTCGGAGGAGTACCTGCTCGCGCGCGTCATGGCGTACGCGCTCGAATTCGCCGAGGGGATCGAGTTCTCGCGCGGACTGGACGACCCCGAGAAACCGGCGATTGCGATCCGCGACCTGACCGGCGGGTTGCGGGTCTGGATCGACATCGGCGCCCCGGACGCGGCCAGGCTGCACAAGGCCTCGAAGCTGGCGCCGCGCGTGGCCGTTTACACGCACCGCGAGGTGGGTCAGGTCGTGCGCAATCTCGCCGGGGAAAAGATTCACCGGGCCGGCGCCCTGGAGCTCTATGCGATCGACCGGCCGTTCATCGCCGCGCTCGCTCAACGGCTCGAGCGCCGCATGGCGTTCAGCCTGTCGATCAACGAACGGGAACTGTACCTGTCGATTGGCGCCGACACGCTCACCGGCGCAGTGGTGCGCCACCTGGTCGAGTGACAGTCAGCGCCGGAACATCCGCGTCGCATCCGTGCCCGAGCGAGCGCCGCGCGTTCGGTGTATCGTGTGCCGCGGTCATTTGAGGGGGACTCTCGTCGGGCATTGAAGCGCACCACCCGTCCGGCTGAAGCCGGAGGCCACGGAGGCGCCGTGAAGCCGGACGCCACGGAGGGCGCCGTCACACCGTGCGCTCGGCGATAGTGACCGGACGTAGTCTCAACGCGACGGTCCGTTGAAGCCGGACACGACACCGTTGTCCGAATCGACTCTGACGAACGACTGTGACCACCGACCCTGACGAGCGACCGTGAACCGACTGTGACGAACCACCAACGACTGGCGACTGCCGACCTGAGAGAACAGTTCGGCGACATCGACATCTACCTGTTCGATCAACTGCTGCGCGGCCGGATCAGGCCGGGCATGCGGATCGTCGATGCGGGATGTGGTGGCGGCCGCAACCTCGTCTACCTGCTCAGGAATGGATTCGACGTCTCCGG
>JBDTSX010000569.1:0-3511 GCA_039930925.1 Acidobacteriota bacterium
GCTGCGCGAGTCGATTGCGCGCGCCGCGCGGGCCCCCTTTCCAGTTCTGATCGAAGGCGAGAGCGGGAGTGGCAAGGAACTGGTCGCGCGCGCAATTCATCGTCTGGGCGCACGGCGCGATCGCCGATTCTGCGCCATCAACTGCGCGGCGCTGTCGGACGACCTCCTCGAAGCGGAGCTCTTCGGCCACGTCCGGGGCGCCTACACCGGTGCGGTATCCGATCGGCCCGGCCTGTTCGAGGAGGCGGACGGCGGTACGCTCTTCCTCGACGAAATCGGCGAGCTTTCGACGCGCGCGCAGGCCAAGCTGCTGCGCGTGCTCCAGGACGGCGAGGTGCGGCGGGTCGGCGAGAACGTCTCGCGCCGGGTGGACGTGCGAATCGTCGCGGCGACCAACCGGCGGCTGGTTCAGGAGGCCGCGGCGGGACGCTTCCGGTCCGATCTGCGCTTCCGGCTCGACGTGGTCCGCATCGACGTCCCACCCCTGCGCGATCGCGCGAGCGACGTCCCGCTCCTCGCCGCACGGTTCTGGAACGATGCCGCCGCCCGCGTCGGATCACGGGCGACGCTGTCGCCGGATGCCGCCGCGGCACTCGCGCGCTATGACTGGCCCGGCAACGTCCGCGAGTTGCAGAACGTGATCGCGTGGATGGCGGTGCAGGGCCCCCGGCGCGGGCGAGTGGGCTCGTCGTCTCTCCCTGCCCACCTGGCCCTCGCCAGCACTCCGCCGGGCGGGACCTTCGAGGCGGCCCGCGTGGAGTTCGAGCGCCGCTTCGTGAAGGTGGCGCTCGCGACCGCCGACGGCCAACGGGCGAAAGCCGCCGAAGCCCTCGGCATGACACGACAGGGGCTCGCGAAGATGCTGCGCCGGCTTGGCCTGGAGTGAAGGTGTCAAAGGTCCGGCTGAAGCCGGACCTCGAGCGCGATCCTTCGCCTCGACCGGATGAACAACGGGGCGCCGCTGCCCTTCGACGATTCGCAGTATTCTCTGGCAGGCGCCTGACCGATGCTTCGCTACCTTTTCCGCCGCCTCCTGCTCACCGTGCCGGTGCTCCTCGGCGTCGCCACGCTCGTGTTCGCGCTGATCCATCTCGTGCCCGGCGACCCCGCACTGGCGATGCTCGGCGAGGGTGCGGCCCCATCAGAAGTGACGGCGCTGCGGCACACACTCGGGCTCGACCTGCCGCTCCTGACGCAGTACGGCTCGTTTCTTCGCGGCATCGCGCACGGGGATCTCGGCACCTCCTTCCGATACAACACGCCGGTGACCGCGCAGATCCGGGAGAAGTTCCCGAACACGGCGGTGCTCGCGCTGTCCGCGATGGCGGTGGCCCTCGTGTTCGCCATTCCACTCGGCATCCTCGCCGCCGTCTACAAGGGCACCTTCATCGATCAGGCGGCCACGACGATCTCGCTTGTCGGCGTGTCGATGCCGAACTTCTGGCTGGGGCCGCTGCTGGCGATTCTGTTCGCGGTCCGTCTCGGCTGGCTGCCCGTCTCCGGAACCGGCGGGCTGTCGCACCTCGTGCTGCCGGCGGTCACGCTCGGCGCCGCGTTGTCGGCGATCCTCGCCCGGATGACGCGGGCCAGCGTGCTCGAGGAGCTGCGCGAGCTCTACGTCCTCGCCGCCCGGGCCCGCGGCCTCTCGAGGGCGCGCGCGGTGCTGCGGCACGCGTTTCGCAACAGCCTGATCCCGATCGTCACCATCGTCGGACTGCAGTTCGGCGCGCTGCTGACCGGCACGATCATCACAGAAACCATTTTCGCGTGGCCCGGGATCGGGCGTTTGTTGATCCAGGCGATCAACTTCCGCGACTATCCGCTGGTGCAGGGCTGCATCCTGTTCATTGCCGTCACCTACGTCGCAATGAACCTGATCACTGACCTCACCTACGGCCTTCTCGATCCCCGGATCCGGTTCGAGTGATGGTGCGCGTCGGCCTGCTGATCGTCATCATCACCGCGTTTGCGGCCCTCGCGGGCCCGCGTCTCTCGCCATACGACCCCGCCAGCCAGGAGCTCGCCCGGCGCCTCGAGCGACCCAGTCTCTCGCACCCATTCGGCCTCGACGAGCTCGGCCGCGACATCTTCTCGCGACTCCTCCAGGGGGCCCGCATCTCGCTCCTGGTTGCGATCGCGGTCGTCTCGACATCGTCCGTAGTCGGCATGCTCGTCGGGTCGGCCGCCGGCTATTTCGGGGGTCCGGTAGACGATGTGATTAGCCGGGTGATCGATGTGCTGATGGCATTCCCGGGGATCCTGCTCGCGATCGCTCTGGTCGCGGTGCTCGGGCCCAGCCTGACCAATGTCGTGCTGGCGTTGTCGCTGATTGGATGGGTGGGGTACGCGCGCCTGGTGCGCGGCCAGGCGCTCCGCGCGCGCGAGCTCGAGTTCGTGCAGGCGGCGCGCGCCTGCGGCGCCAGTTCCGCCCGCATCGTGCTGCGGCACGTGCTCCCGACCGCGTTTCCGGCGGTGATTGTCCAGGCCACGCTCGGGATGGCCGGGGCGATCATCGCGGAAGCCTCACTCAGCTTCCTGGGGCTCGGCGTCCAGCCGCCAACGCCAAGCTGGGGCACCATGCTCGACGCCGGCCGCTCGCATCTCTTCGACGCTCCGCACCTGACGGCGTTTCCGGGTCTCGCGATTGCGATTCTCGTGCTCGGCTTCAATTTCGTCGGGGACGGGCTGCGCGATCGAGCCGATCCAAAGACGGTGCGTTGACCTGACCACGCGGCGGCATGGGCGAGCGGAAATCAGTGCGGCGCGCGCCGCCAGACGTTCCTACCTGATCCGGCGCTGCAGCGCCTGGCCCTCGGAGTTGGCGGGGTCCTTGTCGAGCGCCTTGCGCAGCGTGGTCCGGGCAGTGTCGATCGCTCCGCTCCGCGCTTGCGCGGCCGCAAGACTGACGAGCAGGGGAGCATCGGCGCCGTTGGCCTCGATGGCTCGCTCGTACCACGCCGCCGCCGCCACGGCGTCCCCGAGTCGCATCGACAGCCCCGCCACGCGGCCAGCCAGGACCGCACGGCGGCGCGGATCCGGTTCGTCTCCTTCGAGCGCCTGGTAGTCGATCAGCGCGCTGCGTGCGGCGCCGGAGTGGCCGAGACGTTCCGCCGCCTCCGCGAGGTAATAGAACGCGAGCGGATCGGCCGGCCGTTTCGCGCTGGCCTGCTGCAGCATCGTCTCGGCGTGCTCCTCGTCGTGCGCAAGCAGCAGCGCGCGCCCCAGCAACATCAACGCCTCGCTGCTGTTTTCCGTACCGACGGTCCGCTGCAGGGCGCCGAGCGCTTTCCCAAGATCGACCCGGTCCGGCTGCGGCCGCGACCGCTGGAGCCACACGCGGCCGAGCGCCACATAGGTGTAGGTGTAGTCCGGATATCGCTGCGCGGCCTGGCCGAGCGTCATCACCGCGCGATCGAACTGCCCGGTGTGCGCATACGCCAGGCCCAGCGCCACCTGGCGCGACGGCCCCGGACCGAGCGCGAGCAGCGCCTCCAGCTCGGCGATCCATTCG
>JBDTSX010000570.1:0-3498 GCA_039930925.1 Acidobacteriota bacterium
CGGTACCTCCGGCAAGCATCACGTCGATGAAGCCCGCTTTCACCGCTTCGACGGCATGCACGACCGCCTGAAGGCCCGACCCGCAGACGCGATTGATCGTCTCGGCCGGCACCTCCACGGGAACTCCGGCTTTCAGCGCCGCCTGCCGGGCGACGTTCATGCCGGCTCCCGCCTGCAGGACGCAGCCCATAATCACGTCGCCGATCTCCGCGGCGTTCACGCCGGCGCGCGCGATCGCTTCACGAATCACCACGGCGCCGAGGTCCACGGCGGACAGATCCTTGAACACGCCGCCGAACGACCCGATCGGCGTCCGGCAGGCACTGAGAATGACGGCTTCGTCCAAAGCGATCCTCCCGAGTAGTCGCCTCTGTGGCGTCTGGCTTCAGCCGGACGTTCGCGGGACCCAGGTCACCGCGACCCAGTTACGTTGCCAACTCTGCGCGATTGCGAAACTGCTCGAGGGCTTCAGGGTTCGCAAGTGCTTCGCGATTCCGGATTTCGCGGCCGTGAACGACATCACGTACCGCGAGCTCGACGATCTTCCCGCTCTTGGTGCGCGGGATATCGGTTACCTGCACGATGCGGGCCGGAACGTGGCGCGCGGTGGTGTTCTCCCGGATGCGCCGCTTGATCAGCTCGGCCAGCGCCGGGGTGAATGGCACCTTCTCGCGAAGCCGTACAAAGAGGACGACGCGCTCGTCGCCATCCCATTGCTGCCCGATCACCAGGCTCTCCACAATCTCGTCGAGCTGTTCGACCTGTCGATATATCTCGGCCGTTCCGATTCTGACGCCGCCGGGGTTCAGCACGGCATCCGAGCGCCCGTAGATGATCACCCCGCCATGGGCGGTGAGCTCGACGTAGTCGCCATGCCACCATACGCCGGGGTACCGCTCGAAGTACGCCGCGTGGAACTTCGCGCCATCCGGATCGTTCCAGAATCCAATCGGCATCGACGGAAACGGCATCGTGCAGACGAGCTCTCCCTTCGACCCCACGACGGATCGCCCGGCTTCGTCGAACACTTCGACCTTCATGCCAAGCGCGCGCGCCTGGATCTCGCCGACCCAGACGGGACCGATCGGATTGCCCCCCACGAAGAGACCGACGATGTCGGTCCCGCCAGAGATCGAGGCGAGGTGGAGATCCCGCCGGACGTGTTCGTACACGAACGTGAAGCTCTCTGGCGCCAGCGGCGAGCCGGTCGAGGTCAGCGTCCGGACGGTGTCCAGCCGGTGCGTATCGATCGGCGACAACCCCGCCTTGCGGACGGCGTCGATGAATTTCGCCGACGTCCCGAACAGCGTCATGCCGGTCTCGTCCGCGAAATCGAACAGCACGTTGCCATCCGGAAAAAACGGCGAGCCGTCGTATAGCAGCAGCGTCGCGTCGGACGCCAGGGCGGTGACGAGCCAGTTCCACATCATCCAGCCGCAGGTCGTGAAGTAGAACACGCGGTCGCCGGCCTGGATGTCCGTCTGGAGTTGATGCTCTTTCAGGTGCTGAATCAGCGTGCCGCCGGCGCCGTGCACGATGCACTTGGGGACGCCGGTCGTGCCTGAGGAATACAGGATGTACAACGGATGGTTGAACGGGAACTGCTCGAAGCGCAGCGCAGGCACCGGCCCCGTGCCGAGAAATTCCGCCCAGGGGACCGCGCGCCGCACGGATGCCGCGGGGATCGTCTCGGCGTACGGAACGACCACCGTCTGCTCGACCGACGGCAGCGCGGCGACAATCTCGGCGAGCCGCGGCAGCACGTCGTGCCGCTTCCCAGCATAGAAGTAGCCGTCGGCGGCAACCAGCACGCGAGGCTCGATTTGGCCGAAGCGGTCGAGCACGCCTTGCACGCCGAAGTCGGGCGAGCACGACGACCACACGGCTCCGACAGCGGCGGCGCCGAGCGCTGCGATGATGGTTTCAGGCAGGTTCGGGAGATACCCCGCCACACGATCGCCGGGCCGGATGCCCAGGCGCCGGAGTCCGGCGGCAAATCGCGAGACGTCCGCGTACAGCTCCGCATGGCTGACCGACCGCCGCCGTCCCTCGCCGCTGAAAATCAGTGCGGGCGTGTCGCCGCGCTGCCTGAGAAGGTTCTCGGAGAAGTTGAGCCGGGCGTCCGGAAAGAACCGGGCTCCGGGCAGCCGATCCAGATCGATGACAATCCGGTCGCCCCGCTCGCCAATGACGCCGCAGAAGTCCCAGAGATGCCGCCAGAACAGCTCGGGGCGATCGATCGAGAAGCGATACAGAACGTCGTAGGTGACGAGCGCTTCCCTCTCCTCCGCGCTCACCTGCCGCATGAACGCCGCCAGGCGCGTCCGAGCGATTCGTTCCGGCGACGGAGACCACAGCGGCAGGTCCACCATAGCCGCGATTATATCGGGCGCAGGCAAGGACACCGTGCGAACTGGCCGTCTCGCCACGGGGGCAAGCCGTGTCACTTCCGCCTGAAGGCGGAAGCCACGAACTGATTGAGGCCTGGCGGCGGAAGCCACGGACTCGCGTTGAGGCCTGGCGGCGGAAGCCACCGACTCGAGCTGAGTGATCCCCAACTGTCCCGAATTGGGGGCTGCCGACGGACTTGGAATCGTGATGCCGCCCGACTTTAGCTCCAATCCGTGTGGCTTCCGCCTTCAGGCGGAAGGACAGGGAAAGACCTGCGTTCGACTAATGGCCGATCGTGAAGGCTTCGGTCCGGACGATGGTGAAGCCGCGACTGAGGTAGTTGGGCAGCGCCGCGGCGTGGTCGAGCGTATTGGTGTGCAGCCAGACTCGGGTGGCGCCGGCGTCCCAGGCGAGCCGCACCGCCTCGCTCAGCATGTGCCCCCCGAGTCCGCGGCCGTGGAACTCCTTCAGCAGCCCGAAGTACGCGATTTCCGTCGCACGGTCCGCGCTCCGGCGCAGCTCGAAATAGCCGGCCGGCGCGCCGCGCACCGTCAGAAGCCCGACCGAGACAGCGGGATCGTCGAGGTAGGCGCGGATGTCGTCGTCCGACCAGGGCAGGCGGTCCACCCAGCGATGGTCGCGGCCGACTTCGGTATAGAGGAACCGCCAGAACGCGGCCGGACACTCGTGCATGCGCTCGACGCGGCACGGTATTTCCGGGATCCACGCCGGCTTCAGCTCCGACCGGCGGCGCATCTCCAGGTAGGTTCGCGTCACCGAGACTGGGCCTCGGCTCACGAGGATTTCACCTCGCGCTCGAGTACCCGCTTCCACTGTGCGGCGGAATCGAACGTGCTGTCGAGGGCAGCGGCCGCGGTGCCGTTGCCCGGCTTCAAGCGGAGCAGGATCGCGACGAGCTCGTCGATCGCGCGCGCGATGTGGTCGTGATTGCTGGCGGTGATGTCGCGCCAGATGTCCGCGGGGCTCGATGCCAGGCGGGTCGTATCGCGCAGGCCGCGGCCGGCGAGGGCGAGCGCCTCGGCGCCCACGCGCCCACCGACGAGATCCATCAACGCGGTTGCGGCGAGCTGCGGGATGTGGCTCAGA
>JBDTSX010000571.1:0-3493 GCA_039930925.1 Acidobacteriota bacterium
GTGCATGACGCGCAGCCTCGAGTTCTCGTGTTCGCGTCCCGAGTCGGCAGCGCAGGCCACGCCGCAGCGCCCGCCTGCCCGCGAGCGTACCGCCGCCGCGGCGCGTACCGCCGCCGGGGAGCGCACCACTCCCCGGGAGCCCGCCGGTGCTGTGCCGCAGCGTCGCGCACCACGATCACGCGAGGTGGAGGCGGATTCCGATGATGAGCCGCCGTCCCGCGCGCCATCGGCCGCCGCCTCGCAGCGTCGTCCGGCGCCTGTCAGCATGGCGCACGCGGGGGATGCGGCGCCGATCTACCAGCTCCACGCGTCCGCCAACGACATGACCGAGAACGAGCGCTACTTCACGCGCGACCATGCCGACACCATGACCCAGAAATTCGGATACGACGTCTCCATGCGCCGCCTGACGGACGACGGTCAGTGGTCGTCGCTCAAGGAGGGGGTCACGAATCACTGGGACAATCCGAAAAACGAGAGCTATGTGAACTACAACCGGCCGTTCTACGCGATGCGCGACGGGACGATCATGGGCTGCTGGCGCAACGCCCCGAACAACCCGAGGCCGAAGCTGCCATCGGAAGACTCCGACACCCCGCTCGCTGACAAGCAGTGGCTGCATCAGTCGTACCGTGACGGCCTGGTTCCTGGCGGCGGCAACTCGCTCTGGATCAAGCACGACGACGGCACGTATGCGCTGTATGCGCATGCCGCTCCGGGATCGATTCCAGCAAGCCTGTGCCCGAACTCCAAGACCGTTCTCGACGCGCCGGTCCCCGACAACGCCGAACTGCTCGATGGCGTCGTCGGCCCCGCGACCCTGGTTGCGCCGGCGCTTCGCAAGCGCGTCAAGGCCGGCGACTTCCTTGGCCGCGTCGGCAACACGGGCAACTCGACCGGACCGCACACTCACATCCACGTGCAGAAGCTGAATGCTTCGGGCAAATGGGAAGGCACGCCGCTCGTGTTCGCCCGCGGCCTGGCGACGAACTGGGACGATGGGAAAGCCGGGCTCGAAGACTGGACCTCCTTTTCCGGAAAGGCGATTCCGCCGGGAGACGTGCTCTTCTGGCCGCCGGTCCGGCTGTCGAACGAATATGCCAGACACGGCCTGCCCGCCGCTGATCTGCAACGAACGTTTTCACATCTGGCGAACTCCGGCTTTGCGCCGGAGCTGTTTGACTGCTCCGGCGTGGGAGGTGAGGTTTTCTACAACATGGTCTGGCGGCCGGCGTCGGGCTTGTGGCGCGCCCACTTCGGCATGACGGGGGACACCATCGAAGGCAAGTTCGACGCGGCCAAGGCGGATGGATTCCATCCCGTGTACATCGACAGCTGCACGTCGAAGGACGGCCCGCGCTACGTGGCGATCTTCGAGAAGACCGGCGGCCTGTACCGGTGGCGCTACGGGATCAGCGCGGAGGATCACCAGACCATGTTCGAGAACGCCGGCAAGGAGGGACTCCACCCCGTGAACGTCTCCGTGATCGCCGTCAAGGGTCAGCTGCGTTACACATCCCTCTTCCGCAAGGTCGAGTACGGCTCGATGCTCCTGCGATCGCAGCTTGGCGAAGCGGAATATCAGCAGGCGGTCAGCGAGAACAAGGCAGCCGGGCGGAAGCCGGTGTACGTCGCGGCGTACATGCTGAACGGAAAGCCGAATTTTTCAGCGATCTTCGCGGAGAAACCCGGCGGAGACTGGCTGGCCAGGCACGACATGACCGGCGGCGCATATCAAGCCGAGTGGGACGCGGCGGCCAAAGGCGGGTTCCTGACGCGCGCGCTGTCAGGATACGACGGCGCGCCAAAGACCCTGTCGCTCGCCGCGGTCTGGCGCAAATGAATTCCGAGCTACTCTCCTCGAGAGTTCTGGTCGATCAGCTTCCGGAATTCATCCGCTTCCTTCCGGATCCGGCGGACCAGGTCGCGGTGTTCGGCGGAGTTCGCGCGAAGGCGCGCGAGCTGTGACCAGAGGCGCCTGATTTGGTTCAGGCGCGCCTCTTCCTCCTCGTTGCTGTTTGGCGGGGCCGGCGGGATCTTGTTCGGGTGTTCGGACATGCTCGGCTCCGTTGAATTATCGGCTCACGCCAGGTAGCCGGCCGTTCTCTCATCCCGAGAGAACGGCGACCGGGCAGAGGAGGGGAGGCCAGCCTCCTGCCCTTTCAGGCACGAACTCTACCACCAACGACCCCGTTTCGCCGCGTTGGCAGCGGGGAAGCTGGTCATTTTTATGAAATTCCCTGGGAAACGCCGAGATTCCGTCGGGGGCAGCATCCAGCAGCGAGCCCCAGACCCCGCGAGCACCGGCAGTGAAGTTGCAAGGGCAGGCCGCCTGAATGGGCATGTCACCGACTCGCCGCGCCTTCGCCATCCTCGGAGCTATCGGCGCGATCATCGCATTCATCCTGATGGTCGCGCAGGACCGGGAAACGCTGAAGATTCGCAGCGCCTATGCGATAGACGATCCTCGCGCGGCCTCGTATCTTGCGGCCCTGATTGGCGCACCCATGTCGCTCGGGAACGATTACGACGTCCTGACCAACGGCGATCAGATCTTGCCGGCGATGCTGGAGGCGATCCGCGGTGCTAAACGGCGGATCAGTTTCGAGAGCTACGTTTTTGAGCCGGGCGCGGTCGCCGACCAGTTCAGCGCCGCGTTCGAAGAGGCGGCGCGCCGCGGCGTTCACGTGAACCTGACGATCGATTCGGTGGGCGGAAGCGCAATGACCAAGGAGACGGAGAAGCGGCTTCAGGAGGCGGGCTGCCGGACCGCCATCTTCAACTCTCCCCACTGGTATTCCCTCGAGAACGTGAACAATCGCACGCACCGCAAGATCCTCGTCGTCGATGGCGAGGTCGGCTTCACCGGGGGCGTCGGAGTGGCTGACCACTGGCTGGGACACGCCGAGGACAAGGAGCACTGGCGGGATACCCAGTTCCGGATCCGCGGGCCGATCGTTCGGCTGCTCGAAGCGGCGTTCTACGAGAACTTCGCCGAAGCGGCCGGGGAGGTCACCCCCGAGATCGACGAGCCGCCCCAGGAGCTCCACGCCAACGGCGCCTCGTTGCTCGTCCGGAGCTCGCCGACTGGCGGGAGCAACGATCTGAAGCGCGTCTATCTGCTCGGCATCGGCGCCGCGCGCCATGCCATCGACATCACCTCGCCGTACTTCGTCACCGATGAATCAACCGAGTGGGCGCTCCAGGACGCCGTCAAACGCGGCGTGAAGATTCGCATTCTGGTGGAGGGCGACATCACCGATGCCCTGCCGGTGAAGTACGCGTCTCGCGAGGCCTACGATCACCTGCTCGGTCTCGGGATCGAGATCTATGAATACGACCCGACGATGATGCATACGAAAACGCTGGTCATCGACGGAGCATGGACCATGTTCGGTTCGGCCAACTTCGACAACCGATCGCTCGAGCTCAACGACGAGCTCAATATCAGCGTGACCAGTCACGATCTCGCGCGGCGCGTGCTCGACGACTT
>JBDTSX010000572.1:0-3486 GCA_039930925.1 Acidobacteriota bacterium
CGTCGGAATTGAAGCGGAGCGAGCCGTTGAACGAGGAGGCGCGCTGCGCCGGCCGCGTCGTCCGCTCGACGAAGAGTCCGGTCTTCATGTTGTGCGCGCCCTTCACCTTGGTCAGGTTGCCCGAGATGTTGAACAGCGTGTTGAAGCCGTAGAACGGCCAGCGGCTGTCGGATTGGACCGACGCAATCGAGCCCGGGAGGCCGCCGCCGAAGATCGCATTCGGGAGCAGGTTGTCGGGATTCGCCTGCGGGAAGAACTGCCGCCAGCCCGGCAGGCGCAGCGTGCTGTCGTTGAGGTCGCGCGCCGCGGCATCGAATGCGCTGGTGTACTGATGCGACCAATTCACGCCGACGGTCAACTCGGAGAATGTCGTCTGGTTGAATGTATGCAGCAGCGTGTTGACGTAGCTGACCGTGTCGATCTCGTACTTGCTCGGCTGCTGCGGCCATCCGCCGCCGGACCCGAGGAACGAGACGCCGCCGGCGCGCTTCTCGTAGCCCCACTGCAGTCGTCCGTAGGCGGTCGTGTTCTGCGCAACGTTCCAGTCCATGCGGAGCACCTGATCGTTGCGCGGCCAGTCCTGGACGGTCTGGAACACGTAGTTGTACTGATTGGTGCCGGTCGGGTCGGTCGCATTCGGCAGCGGAAAGAGGTTCAACAGCGAGAGGCCGACCGGGTCGAAACGGCCGGCCGGAATCACGTTGCCCGGGAAGCACGCGTTGCCACCCGTCGTCGCGCTGCAGGAGCCGGCGAGGAGCGGGTCGCGGACGTTGACGAGCCTGCCTGACGCGTCGAACGTCTGCGAGAAATCCCCCTGCCGCTCGAGCGCAGTCGGCACCCGCCGCTGAAGGAGGTTGCCGGGGTCGGTCCGCTGCACCAGGTCCTGGGAGAAGAAGAAGAACAGCTTGTTGCGCGCTTTGTTGAAGCCGGTGCCGGGGACGAGCACCGGACCGCCGAGCGTCCAGGCCTCGTTGTCGAACTTGTAGAGCGGCGGGTCGCAGGTCGGGCTGACGCCGTTCGCCGCGCGGCACGCCGATCGACGCGAGAACTCGTTGCCATTCAACTTGGTGTCGCGCTTGTAATAGGCGGCGCTGCCGCGGAAATCCTTCGAACCGCTCCTGGTAATCACGGTGATCGTCGCGCCGGAGCTGCGGCCATACTCGGCCTGGAAATTCGATGTCTGCACCCGGACCTCCGCGATTGAGTCGAGCGCGGGCGCCGCGTAGTTGCCGCTGTTCGAGCCGGTGTCCTTGTTGGTGACGCCGTCGTACGAAAAGTTGAAGCTGCTGCGGCCGTTGATCGACAGGCCGCCCATGCTGCCCCAGCCGGGCGCTTCGCGGGCGCTGGTGTCAATGACGCCCGGCAGGATTTTGAGCATGCCGGCGAAGTCGCGTCCCTTCAGGGCGATGTCCTCGATGTTGTCGCGGGTAATCAGCCCGGAGCGCGCCGCCGTCGTCGTCTGCACCTGCACCGACTCGGCCTGCACCGTCACCGTCTCGGCCACGCCGCCGACTTCCAGCGCAATCGCTCGGAGCCCGACGCGTTCCGTGGAGGCGAGCTTGATCCCCTTCTGCTCGTAAGTCTTGAACCCGCTCACCGTGACCGCGATGTCGTAATTGCCGGCCAGCAGGTCGGGAAACAGGAACGCGCCGTTCGGCCCGGTCACTGTCTCGCGGGTCTGGTTGGTTCCCGCATTCTTGAGAACGACGGTGGCGCCTGGAAGGACGCCGCCGCCCGAGTCCGTGACCGTACCCAGAATCTGGCCGGTCAGGCCCTGCGCGTGAAGAGTACTCGCCGCCGCCGTCATGATCGTGACGGCCAGCACAAGCCTGAAAAGGGGTCTCACGTTGTGTCTCCTCCTGCCTGACACGCCCGGAGCCGGGCGGCCAATCCTTCATTCCACCGCGGACCTGCGGCCCGCCCCGGAGGTTCCGTTCGGCTTCAATCACCCGAGAGTGGTGTGCGCGCGGAGGGTACGACGTCGGCTTGACAGCGTCAAACCAAACCGCCCATCAGCATCCGTTTCGAGATGCCAAATGTGAAGGAACGGCGAACTCATTTCAACGGAGCAAGTTACAGGCAGAATGGCAGGAGGGGGCTTTCTGATGGATGCCGCCGGTATCGCACTGCGCAACCGGGCGGTGAGCAAGGGCCAGCCGTGGGTCGATCGGAGTGGCCGGCAAAGACCGTCATCTATTGGACGACGGACGAGCGGCGGCGGCCGGTGTGCCGGCCCGGACGCCGCATGCGATCCCGTTGCGTATCGCGAAATCACCGCCGTAGCGCTGAACGTTTCCGATTTCACGCGCGAGGAGCGTATGCTGTTCCCCGCTGCGGCGGGTCCGACGGCGCCCCGCCGGCAATCGACATGAGCCATCATTTCCGTGCGACGGCCCTGCCGCTCGCCGCCTGGGATCGGCCGCTGCATGAGTGCTGATTTTCTTGCCATCGACCTCGGCGCGGAGAGCGGACGGACCATGCTCGGACGCCTTCACGCCGGGGCGCTGACGCTGGACGAGGTCTGCCGCTTCCCGAACGAGCCGGTGTATCACCATGGCTCGCTGCAGTGGGACGTGCTCCGGCTGTGGCTCGAGATCAAGCGCGGGCTCGAGCGCGCCTCGGGCACCCCGCTCCAGAGCATCGGCGTGGACACCTGGGGCTGCGACTATGCGCTCCTCGGCGAGCGCGGCCAGCTGCTCGAGAACCCGTATCACTATCGCGACTCGCGCACCGACGGCGTCATGGAGCAGGTCTGGCAGCGCGTCTCGCGGGAGCAGATCTACGCCGTCACCGGCATCCAGTTCCTCTCCTTCAACACGCTCTATCAGCTCTACGCCGCGCTGCGGGCGACGCCGAAGCTGTTCGAGGCCGCGACGACGTTCCTCACCATTCCGGATCTCTTGAACTACTGGATGACCGGCCGCTTGACCGCCGAGTTCACCATGGCGACGACGACGCAGTGCGTGGATGCGAAGACGCGCAACTGGGCCACCGGCTTGCTGACCGAGCTGGGCATTCCCACCCGCCTCCTGCCGGAAATCGTCGAGCCGGGCGCGATCATCGGCCGCCTCGGGGCCGAGGTCTGCGCCGCGCTGGCGGGCACGCCGGTCGTGGCGCCGGCCTGCCACGATACCGGATCAGCGGCGGCCTCCGTGTTCGGCGGGGGCGCCACCGCGCTCATCAGCTCCGGAACCTGGTCGCTGTTCGGCACCGAGCTGCCCGCACCGGTCGTCACCCCCAAGGCCCGCGATCTGAATTTCACCAACGAAGGCGGTGTCTGCGGGACGACGCGGCTGCTGAAGAACATCGGCGGGCTGTGGCTGTTGCAGGCGTGCCGCCGGTCGTGGACGGCGTCGGGGCAGGAGCTCGGCTACGACGCGCTGCTCGCGGCGGCTGGTGAACAGCGTCCGTTCCGTTCGCTCTTCGATCCGGATCATCGCGGATTCTTCCAGCCGCCCGACATGGCCGCGGCCATTGCCGGCTACT
>JBDTSX010000573.1:0-3470 GCA_039930925.1 Acidobacteriota bacterium
GGGGGTCCGGGTTTCGCTCTCGATCAGCGCCGGTCCGGCGCGCTACCCTCTCGATGGCGCCACATTCGAGGAGCTTCTCGCCGCGGCCGACGAGCGCATGTATCGTGACAAGGCCGGCCGGCGTTCCCGCAGCTCCGGACGCCATCCGGTCGCCGTCAACGAGGGCGCCTAGCCGCGCGGCGGCAGCCGTCCGTTCCAGCCCGGTTCCCCGTCGCGCGGCCCGGCCCGACTCGAACAGACACTCACCGATAGTGCCAGACTCTATGTTGTAGTACAATCTGTCCTACGAGGGAGTTCTCATGCCGATGAGTGTGCGGCTCGACCCGGAGACGGAAGCCTTGCTGCAGCGGATGGCTCGTTGCGCCGGCCGATCGAAATCCTGGGTGGTCCGCGAAGCCGTCACCGCCTATGCGGCCGCAGCGCCCGTCACCCGCAGCCCGCGCGAGGCGCTTGGTCCGTTCATCGGCGTGGGTGGCAGCGGCCGCACGGATCTCTCCGAACGGACCGGCCAGCGGTTCGCCGATCTCGTCCACGCCAAAGCCGGTGCCCGCCGTTCTCGTTGACGCGGGGCCGCTGATCGCGCTGATCGAACCCACCGACCGGCATCACGAGCGGTGCGTCGCGGCGCTCGATACGCTCTCAGACGCGCTGCTGACGGTCTGGCCGGCGTTCACCGAGGCCATGTATTTGCTGAGGGGCGTCGAGCGCTCGCAGGCGGCGCTCTGGGGCATGATCGAATCCGGCGGCCTCGACTTCGCGGAATTGACTCCGGACGATGCGGCGCCGATGCGGGTGCTGATGGCGCGATATCGCGATCAGCCGATGGATCTGGCGGATGCCGCGCTGGTGCGGGTGGCAGAGCGGGACAACCTCCGGCGGATGTTCACGCTGGATCGCCGCCACTTCGAGATCTATCGCATCCACCGGCGGGGCCGCTTTGCCATCCTGCCCTGACCCTGCCGAGCCCTCCGCTTTCAGCCGGATGCCACGACCACGGTCACTCACCGCGTTCGAGCGAGCGTTCGTACCGGGCGCTGATCAAGTACTTCGCGCCGAGGGCGTCGCGAAGCGGATCGGCGCGTTCCCCGCAGAACCCGGGATGGGAGTGGCGCCGCCAGCCTTCGGCATGCTCGAACCTTCCTGACTGCTTTCCCGTGGTCCGGCTGAACTCGTCCATCGTCTGCAGGTAGCTGTCCATACCCTGGGTGGCGTCGAGCCATTGCTGCTGGCTGGCGTGGCAGGCGAGCGCCGCACGCTTGGCGGCGTGCACGGCCGTGGTGTCGGCAAATGCGCCAGGATGCACCCGGCGGCGCAAGCCGTCGCGCAACCCGTGTGGGCTGGCGTGGTAAAGCGTCACGGCGCCTGGTGTCGCGGCGCGGGGCGGGGAGGTGCGATAGCCCGGCACGCCGCGCGCGAAGGCGGCGCTCACCGTCAACCGCGCGGCAATCATGTGATCTTCCATGTAGTCCTGCGGCGAATGCGCCAGGACGACCGCCGGTTCTACCTCGCGGATGATCGCGCAGAGCCTTCGCAGGGTGCGCTCGTCATAGAAGATCTGCAGGTCGTCGCAGAGCGGGGCGTGCCAGACGGCGCCCATCCGCGTCGCCGCGGCCTGGGCCTCGCGCGCGCGCACCCGGGCGGTCTGGTGCGGCGTCAGCGTCATGCTGCCGAGGTTGCCGGACGCGAGATTCATGCAGTGGATTTCCCATCCGGCCTCGCGCAGCAGGATCAGCGTCCCGGCCATCATGAATTCGATGTCGTCCGGGTGTGCCGCAACGGCCAGTGCGCGCGGCGCACGGGCCTCGGAGCGGGTGTGAGGCGGGGTGGTGCGGCCCCGCGACTGCGGAGTCGCGGTCGATCGCTGGATCCCGGCGCGCTTCGTCGGGTGCCCCCTGCGCGCTGCTGGTGGTGACAGAGATTCCTTTCGTCGCGTCCGCTCTGGTCGAGGCGGGAGCCTGGCGCGCTGGCCGGTTCGCGCCCGCAGCGGGTGGCGGACGAGGCCCGCAGCGGGTGGGCCCATGATAATCGTCCCTCATCCGAACGCGCAAAGTCCGCGCGCCGCTGGGAGGTGCCGTTCGACGCTGATTTGCGCTACTCTGCTCGATCATCATGGAGATCACACGCCGGCACTTCTTCGAGGTTTCCGCAGCCGCTTCGGCGATGACCGCGGTCGGCGCGCTCCGCCCGGGAGATCCACGCGTGCACACGGAGGTTCAGCCGCCGCCGGCTGCCGACTGGTTCAAGATGCCTGCCGCGGGCCGCTCAGTGGTGCGCGCTACGCAGGGCATGGTGGCGAGCAGCCAGCCGCTCGCGTCGCAGGTCGGCCTCGACATCCTCCGTCGCGGCGGCAACGCAGTGGATGCCGCGATTGCGATGGCCGCCATGCTCAACGTCACCGAGCCGAATATGACCGGCGTCGGAGGCGATGCGTTCATGATGATCTACTCGTCCAGGACGAAAAAGCTCGAGGGCCTGAACGCGAGTGGCCGCGCCCCCCGGGCGCTCAATCTGGACTACTTCAGTTCACGTGGGATCACCCAGATGCCGACCACCGGCATGGCCACGATCACGGTGCCGGGCGCATTCGACGGGTGGGTCACGCTGCTCGGGAAGCGCGGCACGATGAAGCTCGCGGATCTGATGGCGCCGGCGATTGAGTACGCGGAAAACGGATTTCCGGTGATGGAGAAGATCGCCGCCGACTGGGCACCCGAGGTGGCGAAACTGAAGCAGACGCCGGCGGCGGCCGCGACCTATCTCGTCAATGGCGAGCCGCCGCGGCCGGGTACCATCTTCCGGCAGAAGCACCTGGCGCAAACGCTGCGCACGCTCGCGCGCGGCGGGCGCGACGCCTTCTACGGCGGAGCAATCGGGCGAGCGATCGTGGACTACTGCCAGAAGAACGGCGGTTTCCTGACGATGGCGGACTTGACCGCGCAGAAGGCTGAATGGGTCGAGCCGATCTCAACCACGTATCGGGGATACACAGCCTGCGAGCTGCCGCCGAATGGCCAGGGGCTGACGGCGCTGTTGCTGCTCAATATTCTCGAAGGGATCGACCTGCAGTCGATGCGCGCGTCGCCGGAGCGCTATTACCACACCCTCATCGAAGCGACGAAGATCGCTTTCGCCGATCGCAACCGGTACATCGCGGATCCAGCGTTCGCGAAAGTGCCGGTGCAGGAATTGCTGTCGAAGGAGTACGCGGCGAAGCGGCGCAAGCTGATCGATCCCGACCGGGCCATCGACGCCCCCGCATTCGGTGATCCGCGCCTCGGCAGCGAGACCACTTACTTCACGGTCGTCGACAAGGATCGCACGGCGGTGTCGTTCATCAACAGCCTGTTCAACTCGTTCGGCTCCGGCATCGTCGCCGGGGACACCGGCATCATGCTTCAGAACCGCGGCACCGGATTTTCATTGGACCCGAATCATCCTGGCCGCATTGAGCCGGGGAAGCGGCCGTTCCA
>JBDTSX010000574.1:0-3451 GCA_039930925.1 Acidobacteriota bacterium
TGCAACTCGGCCCCGGGGAAGAGCGGCGGGTGCAGGTGCCGCTCGACCTCGCGCGGGGCGCCACGCGCTTCACGATTTCGACGTCGGCCGGCTTCCGTCCGTCGGCCGTCGATCCGACGAGTCGCGATGCCCGCTTCCTCGGTCTCTGGGTGAAGCTGCTCGACTAGACGTGATCCGCGCGAACCCGCCCGCTAAAAGCGGACGACCCCGCCAAGGTAGAGCCCCTTCAGCAGTAGTTCTCCTTCGTCCTTGTCCACCTTGTAATAGACGTCGAACGAACGGTAGCCCCCCTGGGCGCCGACATGATCGGTGAAGTTGACGGTCGCGTAAACGTCGATGTCGAAGTACTTCGCCCGGTAGTCTTCGTTGATGCGTTCCGGCAGCTTGATTCCACTGAACTCGCCGGTGATCGAGATGTTCGGCGCGACATAGACGCGGCCGATCGCGCCGATGGCCGGGATCGGCGCGCGCGCCTCGACGAACTCGGTGTCGAGCACGTTGTGGAGCGTGGCGTTCACATCGGTGTATTTCGCCTCGAGGACCAGGCCGAAAAAGCCGCGGTCCCGGTAGACGAAATCGTACTCGTACCCGATCCGATACGCCTTCCACTGCAGGTTCGTCTGAACCGGGAGCGTCAGCGGGAACACGATGCCGTTGAAGACGATGCTCCGGTTGAGCGAGCCGACCGCGTCGTAGTTGATTGGCGTGTACTCGAAGCGGAACTTGTGCTTCTTGGCCGGCCGAAGCACGACCCTCAGCTGGTTGAATCGCGACTTCTGGATTCCAAGGTCGGTCACGAAATCAATGCGCGAGCCGATAATCCCGAGCGATTCGCTGGTGATCGCGATGTCCGGCGTCGGGTTCCAGAGATAGCCGCCGACCTCGACATGATAGGTTTCGCCGGTTGCGGGATCGGACAGACGCGCGGCGCCGTATTGCGCGCGCGCAGGAATGGCGGCGGCCAGACTGAACACCACCATCAATATGGATATCGCAGCGACACGTGTGCGCATGAGTCTTCTCGCCCCGGATGGTTTATGGAACGGACCCTTGTGTCGCGGCGGGAGGGTCAGGCGGCCTGTGGGAAAGGCTCCCTCACCATAGCACGCGGCATCGCGCCTGCTCAACATCCGGGACGAACCGGTGGGCCATGAAATCACCTGGCGCCGCGCCTGGGGCGACCTACGACCTCGGCGGCGGCAAGACCGTCTTGCGCGGCGGCTACGGACGCTTCTTCGACAAGAGCCACCTCGAGTCGATCGGCGGGCTGGTCACCGCGACGCCGTTCACCACCTCGTTCACCTTCACGTCCCCGGTGGCGGGACCGGATCTCGGCCCCGCGCCGGGGCGCTTCCGACCGATCCGTTTCTGGTCAACGGTCCGACGATCAACACGGCGCTCCTGGCGCAGCTCTTCCCCGACGGCCAGCTGCTGCGGAACACCGGGGCGACCTGGGACAATCCGGACCGGCGCACGCCGTACACGGATCAGGCGACGGCCGGCTTCGAGCGTCAGCTCGGCAGAGACCTCTCCGTCAGCGCCGACTACGTGCACTCGGAGAGCCGGGACATGCTGATGGCGCTCAACCCCAATCCGCAGGTGCGCTCGAACTCGAACGTCAACGCCTCGACGCTGACACGCATCGGGAGCCCCACACTGACCACCGCGACCGCGACGCTCCAACAGAAATATCCGGGTTTCGCGCCGTTCAGCGCGGCGGTGAACCAGTTCGTCAACACCGGCAGAATCATGAACGACTCGCTGCTGCTGCAGATTGAAGAAGCGCTTCAGCCACAACTACAGCGCGCAGGTGTCGTACACCTATTCCGACACCCGCGGGAACACCTCGGGCAACGGCGCGCCGGCCGGCAACCTCCAGGTCGGCAGCGACATGCGCCTGGAGCTGAACGAGGGGCCAACCGACTTCGATTTCCGCCACAACTTCACGGTAAGCGGCACGGCGCTCATCCCACGAACCCACGGCCTCAACGTGAGCTGGGTGGCGCGCGCACTGAGCGGCAGCCCCTTCAGCGTGACCAATGGCGCCGTCGATCCTGACCTGAACGGCGTCCAGGCTGAACCGCTGGCGGCGGCTGATTACACCGGGGATGGCAGCAACCCGGCGGTCGCGAAGGTGAACTTCGTGCCGTCCCCGGCGAAGAATTACCAGAGCCAGCGCAACGGCGCGCGGGGTCCCGGCTTCTTCGAAGCGGACACGCGGCTCGCGTATCGGATCGGACTGTCCGGCGGCCGGCGCCTCGAGCTCGCGGCGGATCTGTTCAACCTGACGAACCGGACCAACTTCGCGATCCCGACAGCGAATCGGACCTCCGCGCAGTTCCTGCTGTTGACCGGCGACAGCACGAGCTATACGCCGCTGAAGCTGCAGGTCGGCGCGAGGGTGCAGTTCTAAAGGCCGGGGCTCGGGGCTCGGGGCTCGGGGCACAGGATCCGGGGAGCGGGAACCGGGCTCCGCCGGACAGCGGCGCGGAACTCGCCGCCGCGCTCGGGATTGCGGGATTCGGGGTCTTCGGATCCCGGATCCCCGATCCCCGTTCCCGCATTCCCGCCCCCGAGTTCCGAGCGCTATACTGGACCGTGCGCCCCGCCTTTCAGCGACTTCTTCCCTACGTCCTCCGCTACCGCCGCCAGTTCGCGCTCGGGCTGGTCTGCGTGATTCTGTCGTCCACCTTCCAGCTGCTGTCGCCGTGGGTGCTGAAGTTCGCCATCGATGACCTGGGCCGCGCGGTCACCCGGCAGAAGCTCGTCACTTATGCGGTGCTGATTCTCGGCGTCGCGAGTATCCGCGCGCTCTTTCTGTACCTGCAGCGTCAGATCATCATCCGCGCCTCCCGCGACATCGAGTACGACGTCCGCAACGCATTCTTCGCGCGGCTCCAGCAGATGCCGCTCGGCTACTACCAGGCGCGGCGCACCGGCGATCTGATGTCGCGCGCCACCAACGACCTGAATGCCGTCCGCATGATGATCGGCCCGGCGGTGATGTATTCGGCCAACACGCTCCTGGTGTTCATCGTCGCGATCATCCTGATGTCGTCGATCGACGGCCGGTTGACGCTGATCGCCCTGATTCCGCTGCCGTTCGTCTCGATCAGCGTGAAGTACTTCGGGAGCGCGATCCACCGCCGCTTCGAGAAGATCCAGGCGCAGCTCTCGGACCTGAGCGCGGTGGTGCAGGAGACGCTGGCCGGCGTCCGCGTGGTTCGCGCCTACAACCAGGAGCCCTACGAGGTCGCCCGCTTCAGCGCCGCCAATGCCGAGTACATGCAGCGGAACCGCGTGCTGATTCGCCTGCAGGGGATGTTTTTTCCGAGCATGACCTTCTTTCTCGGTATCGGCTCGCTGCTGGTGCTGTGGGCCGGGAGCCGCGAGGTGATCCGCGGCCGCATCACGCTCGGCGAGTTCGTCGCCTTCAACTCCTACCTGGTGA
>JBDTSX010000575.1:0-3426 GCA_039930925.1 Acidobacteriota bacterium
CCGCACGCCAACAACGAAGCGGCCACCGCGCGCGGCGACGGCCAGGAAGTTCCTGACTACGGGATCTACCAGGACCGTCCGTGGCCGAACCCCGACAAGGGGCAGGCGGCGATGATCACCCGCCTCGACACCCAGGTCGGGCGCCTGATGGACGCGCTCAGGACCGCGGGCGTCGATCGCAACACGCTCGTCATCTTCACCTCGGACAACGGCCCGCATCAGGAGGGCAAGAACAACCCGGGGCTCTTTCACCCGGGTGGCCCGCTGCGCGGCATGAAGCGCTCGCTCTATGAGGGCGGTGTGCGGGTGCCCTTCATCGCGCGCTGGCCCGGCCAGATCGCGGCCGGGTCAACCAGCGGCCACGTCGGCTATTTCGGCGACATGCTGGCGACCGTGACCGACCTCACCCGGCAGGCCCTGCCCGCCGGACTCGACTCGATCAGCATCGTCCCGACGCTGCTCGGCCGTGCCGGCCAGGCCGAGCACGAGTTCATCTACTTCGAGTTCTACGAACAGGGCGGGCGCCAGTCGGTGCGCTTCGGCGACTGGAAGGCCATCCGCGAGCCGATCAAGACCGGCCCGATTCAATTGTTCGATCTCGCGCACGATCTGGGTGAAACCACCAACGTGGCGACCGGCCACGCGGATCTGGTCGCGCGTGCCGCGGCCTACATGGATCGCGCGCATGTCGACGACCCGATGTGGCGCGTGCAGTAGGAGGACTCCTGTGGTTCGGTCGAGGTTGTGGTGAGGCTCTTCTTCGTCACCGTCTGCGGCGCGAAATCTACCGTCGGCGCTTCGGATGGACTCAACGCCGCCGCGAGGGCCAGACGGTCTTGGTGGTAGACTGTCGCGATTTCAGGCAGGTCCGGCATCATCCCGCGCGGCGGACTGCCGGCGCTCCATCGAGGGCCGCCCAACGAGCAGGTCCATGTACTCTTCGTTGAAACGCGCAGTCACGGCACCGGTCCCGATCGGTGTCGCCCGGTCTCAACATCAGCGAGGTGCTTCCATGACCAGATGCCACTCCGTCCTCGTCGCCGGTATGCTTGCAGGATTCCTGATTGGCTGCGGCCAGCCGCTGGTCAAACCACCGAAGGAGGACCCAAAGCCCAAAGTCGGTCTCCTGATGGATACGCAGGATGAACGCTGGCTGCGCGACCGCGACCTGTTCCTCGAGCGTGCCAGGGAGATGCGCGCCGAGGTGCTGGTCGAGTTCGCCGAGCGCGATGATGCGAAGCAGCTGCAGCAGGCCGAGTCGCTGCTCGCCCAAGACGTGAAGGCGCTCGTCGTGGTCCCTCACAGCGCCGAAGCCGGAGCCAAAATCGTCGAGGCGGCGGCGAAGCGCTCCGTTCCGGTGATCAGCTACGACCGCCTGATCCTCAACGCCGATGTCGCGTTGTATCTGTCCTACGACAACCGGCGAGTCGGCGAGCTGCAGGCGCAATACCTGCGCAACGAGGCGCCGAAGGGGAACTACATCCTCCTTGGCGGCGCCCCGACCGACCACAACGCCAAGCTCATCCGCGAAGGACAGCTGGCCGCCCTCGACGACGCCATCAAACGCAAGGAAATCAGGATCGTGGCGGATCCGTGGACGCCGGACTGGCGGGAGGACGCCGCGATGGCGCTGACCGAGGCGGCACTGAAAAAGGCCGGCGGTCAGGTGGTCGCCGTGGTCGCTTCGAACGATACGACGGCGGGCGGCGCGATCAAGGCGCTCGAGGCGCGCGGCCTGGCAGGGAAGGTGCTCGTCTCGGGGCAGGACGCCAACCTGGACGCGGTGCGCCGGATCGTCAAAGGCACGCAGGCCATGACCGTCTACAAACCTCTCAGTCCTCTCGCGCGCGGCGCCGCGCAGGCGGCCGTCCAGATGGCCAAGGGTGAGAAGGTGGAAGGCACCTCGAAGGTGGACAACGGCATGAAGCAGGTGCAGGCGATCCTGTTCAGTCCCATCGCGATTCACAAGGACCTCGTCGACCAGGTCATCATCCGCGACAACTTCCATACCCACGAGCAGGTCTACGGGGCTGGTGGATCGAAGTGAGTCAGAAGGAGCTGTGCCGGCGGTCTCAGCGCAGAAACGGGATCAGCATCGGCACCCGCCGCGCGTAGTCCGCATACTCGTGCGCGCCCAGCTGCTCGCGCAGGAATTCTTCCTCCAGGCGGGCCTTGACGTACCAGCCGGTGGTCGTCACGGCGGCGCCCAGCCAGCCGGCGGCCGTGCCGCGCATGGCCGCCGTGGCGATCGACGCGAGCGTGATCCCGGTGTAGATAGGATGACGGACGATGCCGTAGGGTCCCGTATCGACGACGCGGTGATCGGCCTTGCGCGTGACGCTGGCCGACCAGAGCCGTCCGAGGTGAACGCGGGCCCACCACGTGAAGAAAAATCCGGCGCCGGCGGCGGCGATCAGCGGCCACGCGAGCACGACGGGAGTTCGCCACAGGACGAGCTCGGCGCTGAACGGATGCCGGTACATCCCGAAGAGCAGCGCCACGCCCGCCGCCGCGCACAGCCGATAGACGATCTGATTCCGCCGCGCTGGACTCTGCACGGTGCGATCGCGCCAGGCCGCGGCGGCGAGCCACGAAACCCACCACACCGACCACACGGCGCGCATCATCGTGTCGGGCGTCATCAGCACGGACCTATGGTATTCGGGTTCGCGGTCGAACGGTCTCGGCGCCGGGTGCATGAAAAACCGGAGGTGCGCACTTGCGCGTACGAGAGCTCCTGATTTGAGGTTCAATCAGTTCATCAGCGCTGCGAGAGGACCATCCGTGGACGTCTGTATCGCGCCCGTTGTCCATGCCGGCCATGTGTAACGAGACCACCACTGCCCCCGTATCCTGCGAGTGCGTCACTCGCCCGGCTGCCGCGCCGATCAGGAACATGTCGCTTGCGGAACGGCTCGAACGGCATCGTGCTGACACGTGACGATTCCAGCGCCCCACTATCGGCCCGACATTGACGGATTGCGCGCGGTCGCGGTCCTGCTGGTGGTCGGCCGTCATATCGGCGTGCCCTGGATGCCCGGCGGATTCACGGGCGTCGACATCTTCTTCGTGATCTCCGGCTACCTGATCACCGGCCTGCTGGTCGGGGAGCAGATGGACAGTGGACGGATCGGCCTGGCGGCCTTCTATGCGCGGCGCGTGCGCCGGCTGCTGCCCGCACTCGGCATCGTGACGGCGGTGACCCTGGTGGTGGGAGCGGGAGTCCTGCTGCCGGACGAGCAGGTCGCGCTGGCTCGATCCGCGCTGGCGTCGCTCGCGTTCGCGGCGAACGTCCACTTCTGGATGCTGCACCAGGACTACTTCGCGGACCCGGGCATGCTTCTGCCGCTGCACCATCTGTGGACGCTGGCGGTGGAGGAGCAGTTTTACCTGCTCTGGCCGCTGGTCTTGTCCCGGCTCGGTTCC
>JBDTSX010000576.1:0-3425 GCA_039930925.1 Acidobacteriota bacterium
ACGAGACATCAGGGGTCGAGCTGCTGCTCGACTTCAGCGCGCTGCCGGTCGCCGCGGAATGAACCGGCTCGCCGCGGTCCTCCTCGGCTGCGCACTGACGTCGGCGTGCGGCTCTCACGACGCACCAGTCGTCGTCCCCGGCTCACCTCCCGCCGCCGCCACTCCCGCTCCGCCGACCGCATTGCCGGCGACGGCCGAGCGCGCCTACCGGGCCGTCGCCGGACGGTTCAAGCGAGAGGACGCGCTGGAAATTGTCGCGTTCATGGATCGCTACTGGCGCCTCGCCGGGAACCCGGGGTTCAACGCGTCCATCGATCACATCCGCGATCGGCTGATCGCCGCCGGGTTCGAGACCAGCCCATCGAATACCGCCGCCACGGTGCGCGTTGACGAGTTCCCGAATGGCAGCCGCGGTTGGGACTACCGCACCGGCACGCTGGCGTTCGACGGATCCAGCGAGCCGCCGTTGCTCTCTCGGCCGCAGGACCGCGTATCGCTCGCGATCAATTCGTTTCCGACCTCGGCTGACGGTCTTCGTGCTCCGCTGGTCGATGTCGGCAGGGGAACCGACGCGGACTACGCCGGCAAGGACATCAAGGGGGCGGTCGTGCTCGGCGACGCGCCGCTCGGCCGCCTCTGGTCGGACGCGGTGAAGAAGCGCGGCGCTGCCGGCGTGGTCTCGACCGAGATCGCGCCGTATATCCGTGCAGCCGATCCGGGTGCGATGTCTCCGGCGCAGCGCGACGTGCTGCAATGGGGCAGCGTCCCGTACGACGCCGCCGCCCGGGCCTTCGGGTTCAAGGCATCCTGGCGCGCCGCGGACCGGATGCGCCAGCGCTTGAAGCAGGGGACCGTCGACGTGAGGGTCTCGATCGACGCCACGTTCTACGACGGCCCGAACCGGACCCTGGTCGCGGAGATTCGCGGCCGCTCGGCCGCGTCCGAGCGGATCGTGATGGTGGCGCACGTGCAGGAGCCCGGCGCGAACGACGACGGCAGCGGCTGTGGGACGCTGTATGGGCTGGCCCGTTTGCTGCTGGAGGCGATCAAGAGCGGCGCCCTGCCGGTTCCCGACCGCACGCTGACCTTCATGTGGGTGGACGAGGTGCGCGGCAGCCGGCAGTGGATCACCTCGCACCCGAGCGAGGCGCGCGGCGTGCAGTACATGTTCGCGATGGACATGACCGGCGAAGACACCAGCCGGACCGGCGGCACGTTCCTGATCGAGAAGCAGGCGGATCCCTCGGCGGTCTGGCCGCGGCCGTCCGATCCACACACCGAGTGGGGTGCGGGGGAGGTCAAGGCGGAGACGTTGAAGGGGAGCCTCCTCAACGACCTGCACCTCGCGGTCTGCCTGCGCCGGGCGCGCGACACCCGGTGGGTCGTCCGGACCAACCCGTACGAGGGGGGCAGCGATCACACCGCGTTCGCGACTGCCGGGGTTGCGTCGCTCCTGAACTGGCACTTCACGGATCGCTATTACCACACCAGCCAGGACACGATCGACAAGACCAGCGCCGCGGAGATGCAGAACGTCGGCGTCGCCGTGGCGACCTCCGCATATTTCCTCGCCTCAGCGACCGCCGCGGATGCGCTCGCCACCGCGGACCTGATTCGCGCCGCCGGCACGCGCCGGCTGGTACTCGAACGCGAGCAGGGCGTCGCGCTCGTCGAGCGCGCCGCGGCCCGCGCCGCCGCTGAAGCCACCGAACAGCAGGTGATCGCCGCCTGGATCAAGTGGTATGGCGAGGCGCTCGACAGCGTGCTGACGCTGCCCCCGGCGGGGGCAGACGAGGCGCTGCGTCTGCGCGTCCGCGAGGGGAAGCTGCAGTTACGAGCCGGGCCTCGGGCATCTGGCGTCGGGACTCGGTAAGAGAGGCCTGCAAGTGGGCGCTGGGTGGAAATCAGCGATTCGAACCCGCTAAGAGTACTCTCCGATCGAATCCCGAGCCTCGAGCCCCGAGCCCCGGCAGCGTCAGTTCATTGAGCAAAGACGTCCCCGATCGGCGTGACCCTCACCTTGTCAGCCGCAATGTTCAGCTTCAACGCCCCGATCACCTTGTCCTCCGCCAGCAGCTCCGGCGGCTTCTCCCCGTCGTACTGAATCGCGGAAAACCCGTCCGAGACGAGCGCCTGCTTCAGTCCGGCGGCGTCCTTGGTGATGATGACCGCCGACACGTCCCGGGCGGAGAGGTGGCGCTTGATCGCGGCGTTCACCTGCTCGACGGTCAGCGCCTGAAGACCCTTCCTGACCGTCTCGGTGAACTCGCCGATGCCGTACCACTGGGAGTCCAGCGCGTATCCGAGCTGCTGGTCCTGGCGCGCGGTCATGACGTAGACGTTGCTCATCAAGTAGTCGCGGGTGGTCTCGAACTGCTCTTTGGTCAGGCCGTTCTGGATCAGTTTGTCCAGCTCGAAAATCGCGATGCGCAGCGACAGGTGCGCGTTGACCGGCACGACCGGCCGGATCCACACCTCGAAGATCTGCCGCTGCCGCGCGACGTTCGGATTCGGGAAGAACTGGAACATGCCGCGCGGAAACGCCTCGATGTAGGCGTAGTCTCCGTAGTTCATGCCGCGAACCTCGCGGATGCGCTGGTACAACCTTCCCGAAGCCAGCCGATGCTCGCCGAGCCAGGCTCTCGCGACTGACAGCGCCGCAAAGTCCGGGTGGGCGCGCGTGACCTCGATCGGGAACCCGAACGAGATCGCGGTCGCCCGGGTATCCTTCTCCAGGATCTCGACTTCCATCCCCGACGGTTTCGTCCCCTGCACCGCGACTCGCGGCGTCGCCGTACCGGCTGGAAGCGCGGCCAGCGCCGATCGCAGCGCGCGGACCATGTCGTCAGGCGCGTCGCCGCTCAGCCCGACGGTCAGGTTGCTGGTCGTGTAAATCGTCGTCGCGAACTGCTTCACGTCGTCCAAGGTGATCGCGTTGAGCCCGGCGACGGTGCCGAGCGCCACGTGCCCGTAGGGTGTGCGCTGGAAGATGTTGGTCTGCAGCCGCTCCTTCCCCAGTTCTTCTTCGTTGTTCGAGCGCAGGTCCTGCACGAGCGCGTTCACCTGCGCATCCTTGAGGCGCTTGAAGTCCTCCGCCCGGAATCCCGGATCGAGGAGCTGCGGCAGCACCGTCCCGAGAAACGTCGACCAGTGATCCCGATGGATGAAGCCGGTGAACGTCGTCATCTCCTTGTCCACGGAGCCGACGAACGATCCGGCCATCGGATACAGGACCGACTCGATCTGATCGATGGTCATCGTCCGCGACCCGGCCTCCGAGATCATCGCCGCCGTCAGCGCCGCGAGCCCCTCCTTGCCGGCCGGGTCGTGCGCGGATCCGGCGGCGAAGAGCAGCTTGACGTCGAGCTGCGGCAAGTCCGGCTTCGCGCACTTCTTCGAGCACCTGATGTTCCGGGGAACACCGG
>JBDTSX010000577.1:0-3424 GCA_039930925.1 Acidobacteriota bacterium
TGACCAGCTCCTCGCCGAAGATGTTGCCGAACAGCCTCAGCGACAGCGACATCACCCGCGCGGTGTGGCTGATAATCTCGATCGGGAAGTACACGAAGCCAATCATCCAGGGAGCCCCCGGCGGCGCCCAGAAATGCTTGATATACCCGACGATGCCCTGGGCGCGGATGCCGTGGTAGTGGTAGTAGACCCAGATGGTGATCGCGCAGCCGAGGGTCACGTTGATGTTGCTCGTCGGCGACATCAAGCCGGGAATCAGCCCCATGTAGTTGCCGAGCAGGATGAACACCCCGAAGGTCGCGACCAGCGGAAGGAACCGATGCCCGTCCGGACCAATCCATTCGTCGAGCAGCCCGACCACCGCCCGCACGCCCTCTTCCATCAGGACCTGCAGCTTGCCGGGATTGTCCACACTCAGCCGCGAGCCGACCAGCAGGCACACCGTCGTCAGAAAGATGACGATCAGCAGCACCATCACGAGATAGGGTGGAATGACCTCGTGGCCGGTGAAGTGATGCCCCATCGCCTCGCCGAGGCGGCGGACGATCGGCCCGAGCAGCGCGTTGACGAACTGGACGATCCAGAGGGGATGCTCGAGTTTCTCCATCAGCGATTCAGGACTTCTTCACGAAAAGACGGACGGCTTCGACCGCTACCGCCGCGACGAACGAGGATGCTCCCGCCAGCAGCGCCACAGGGTGCAGGCGCAAACGCGCAATCATAACGTACCCCAAGAAACCAAGTAAAGCGTACCGGCCTGCCAGTTGGAGCGCGAGGCGCCCGCGCGGCGCGCGAACCGGCCCCCCCTCGACGGCGCCATTTGCCGGCAGCACGCTCGACAGCCCGAGCTTGATCGACCAGTAACTGGTGAGCGTCAACAGTCCGCCCGCGATGACCGCGAACGCGGGACCGGGCGCTCCGCGCGTCACCGCCAGCGCCGTGACGGCCATGACGCCGCAGAGAACGAGCGCCGTCGTCTCGACGCGGCGAAGCAGCGGATCGGTATCCACTACTTGAGGAAACGCCCAGCGGTCTTGTACACGTTCATGATCCCGGCGGCGATTCCGAAGACCAGGAACAGCAGGAAGAACCACGGGCTGGTGCCGAGCCACTTGTCCAGGTAGTTGCCGCAGACGACGCCGATCAGAATCGCGAGCACGAAGGCGAGTCCCACCGTGCTGAGCGCACCGATGGTCCGCATGCTGTCGCCCATGCTGCCCGTCTTGCGCGGTGGCGGTGCGTCCATGCGCTATCGTAGCCCGAGCGCCGCTTCACGGCGCCTCGGGGCTCGGGATTCGGGGCTCGGGGCTCGGGGCTCGCGGGGCTCGGCCTCGGCGGATCCCGGATCCCGGACCCCGGATCCCGGTTTCCGTCGCCAGTGTCCCGCCCTGTCGAGAACGCGACAAATCCATTGGTACCAGCATTTTGGCGAGCCGCCGGTACTTGACGCTCCCCGCGCGCTATACTCGGACCTGAGGCTCCCCGCAATGATGAAGTCCTTTCTGGCGTTCGGGCTTGCTGCCCTCGTTCTCGTTCCCGTTACAACCAGCGCTCAGGCACCATCGCGTCCCGCGGCGAGCGACGCGCGCACCCGCGGCGTCTACGTGAGCGTCCTCGACGGGAAGGGGGCGACCGTCCCGGGTCTCTCGGCAGGCGATTTCTCGGTGCGTGAAGACGGCGTCGCACGCGAAGTGCTGAAGGCCGAGCCCGCGACCGAGCCGATGCAGATCACCGTGCTCATCGACGACAGCCAGTCGGCCGAAGACGTGATCCAGCCGATGCGCGAAGGGCTCAACCGGTTCGTCGACAAGCTGAAGGACCACGCCGAGATCGGCCTGGTGACCGTCGGCGAGCGGGCGACGTCCCTGGTCACTCCGACAACCAGCACGGCCGCGCTCAAGACCGGCATCAACCGCATCTTCGCCCGGCCCGGCTCGGGCGCCTACCTGTTGGACGCGATCAGCGACGTCAGCAAGGGCTTCGAAAAACGGCACGCGACGCGCCCGGTCATCGTCGCGGTCACGACCGAGGGGGCCGAGTTCAGCAACCTGCTCTATCAGGACGTGCTGAAACAACTCGAGGCGAGCGGCGCCGCGTTCCACGTACTGGCGATCGGCTCGCCGTCATCGTCGATGGCCGACGAGATGCGCAACCGCGGCATGGTCCTGGCGGAGGGGCCGAAGGCCACCGGTGGCCGGCGCGATCAGCTTCTGCATCCCGCGGGCATCGCGGAAGCGCTGCCCCGCCTGGCCGACGAGCTGTTGAACGAGTACCTGGTGACGTACGGCCGGCCGGACACGCTGATTCCGCCCGAGAAAATCCAGGTCTCGGTGTCGCGGCCCGGCGTCACGGCTCGGGCCCGCACCAGGGTATCGGGGCGCTGATGCGCCCGCGCGTGGCCACGTTCGCGGCCGCCGCGGCGTGCCTCCTCGCGGCCACGCTGGCGGCGCAGCAGGGACGCTTCCGCGCCGGCGTCGAGCTGGTCTCGCTGAACGTCACGGTCATGGATGGCTCCAAGTTCGTCACCGGACTCGAACAGGCGGACTTCGACGTCTTCGAGGACGGCGTCAAGCAGGCGATCACGTTCTTCTCATCCGTGCAGCAGCCGGTCGCGCTGGCCATCCTCCTCGACACCAGCAACAGCATGGAAGACAAGATCGCCACCGCGCAGGAAGCGGCGATCGGCTTCGTCAGGCGGATGCGCAAGGAAGACGTGATCGAGGTGATCGACTTCAACAGCCAGGTGCGCATCCCGCAGGAGTTCACCAACGACTCGGGGGCGCTCGAGCGCGCCATCCGTCAGACCTCGGTCAACGGCTCGACCTCCCTGTACAACGCGATCTACGTGTCGCTCAAGAATCTCAAGACGGAGCGTGCGCGATCGACCGAGGAGATCCGCCGCCAGGCGATCGTGGTCCTCTCCGACGGCGACGACACGTCGAGCCTGGTCGAATACGACGAGGTGCTGGAGCTCGCGAAGCGCTCGGAGACTGCCATTTATGCGATCGGCCTGCGCCAGCCGGAAAGCGGCCGGCCCCGCTTCAAGGAAGCGGAGTTCGTGCTCCGTCAGCTCTCCCAGGAAACCGGCGGACGCGTGTTCTTTCCAACCAGCGTCACCGAGCTGCCGAAAATCTATGCGCAGATTTCAGACGAGCTCGCCAGCCAGTACAGCCTGGCGTATTCCTCGAAGAACCCGATGCGCACCGGCGCCTGGCGCCGGATCGACGTCCGCATCACCAGGCCCGGACTGGCCGCGACCGCGCGGCGCGGCTACTTCGGCCCGACCCGGTAGCCCGACAGGCACCTGGTGCCCCTGACTCTCTACGCCGCCGCGGCGGCCGCGTACATGGTGCACTTCTCGCGTCGCGATCCGCGGGCCGGCCGCCTCGCGACGGCGCTGCTCGGCGCCGCGATCCTCGCGCAC
>JBDTSX010000578.1:0-3416 GCA_039930925.1 Acidobacteriota bacterium
TTCTGCAGCGGCGGCAGCGCATTTCCCGCATCGCCCGCCGCGACCAGCGCGCGCCCGAGTCCGACGAGCGCCGCCTCGAATGCCGGGTAGGCGTCCACGGCGCGCCGGAAGGACTCGATCGCCTTGTCGACGTGCCCTGCCTTGCGCATCGCCTCGCCGATTTCGTAGGCGGCGTCCGCGTTGGTGGGATCGATCTGCAGTTCCATCCCGAACTCCTTCACCGCGTCCGACTCCGCGGCTGGATCAGCCATGGCCTGACCAGATCGAGTGAGGAGGACCCGCCCCAGGCGGAAGTGAATCCCTGGCCGGTTGGGCGCGAGCGCCAGTACCTGCCGGTACTGACTGATGGCCTCGTCGAGCTGGCCCTGACTCTCGTTGGCTTCCCCAGCGGCCTGGTGCAGCCACACCGAATCCGGCGCGATGCGCGCGAGCTTCACCGTCTGCAGATAGGCGTAATTCCCGAACAGCCGCCCGGTGTGGTACAGCACTTCGGGATCGTCCGGGTACAGCCGGCTCAAGTCGAGCGCCACGACGACGGCATCACGGTCGCGGCCGAGATCGGTGTAGGAGCGCTGGAGGTGGAGTCCCGCCATGCGCCGCAGCGCCGGATCGGCGGACTGGTGAAACGCCTTCTCGAGCCCCGGCAGCGCCTCGTCGTGACGGCCGATCTCCGACAACGACATCGCCAGCAGCGCACCCACGTTCGGAAGCGCCGGCTTCAGCTGCAACGCGCGCTGCAACGGTGGAAGGGCCTCCGCGAACCGACCCTGCTGGAAGTAGATGAGCCCCAGCCTGGCGTGGACCTCGGCCACCGCCGGCTGCAGTTGGCGCATGCGCAGGTACGCCTGTTCGGCATCCGCATAGCGGTGCTCCGCCAGCGCTCGCTCGCCCTGTTGGAACAAAGCCTGGATTTCAGCCGGATCGCTCTGCGCCGTCCTGGCCTGGCCGGCAGAAGCCGTCAGCATCAGGATCAGGAGAGCCGACGCCGCCAGACGGGAGCTGTTCACCGCCATCGCTCCACAGAAGTGGCCGAAGCCGTCGAGGACACATCGTCCATCCAGACTGCGACGCGAACGTTGGTTGGTATCTTACCGACCGGGGATGCGAAGTCAACGCCGCCCGCGTTCGGCGGACAGGCCACCCTAGCCACGCGGGACCAGATTATCGTGCGCGTAGAAGTGACCGACATTGTCGGGCGTAATCAGATGGTGCCGGGTGAAGACGGCGGGCGGCACCGATTTGTGGTGAAGGATGTCGAGCGCCAGGGAAATGATTTCAGGGCCGTAGTTCTCCGGAAAATAGGCGACCGAGCCGATCAGGCGGCTATCGGGCCGCCGCATCTCCTCGCGCGCCTCTTCCGAGGCGTTCTGACTCACCGCCGCACAGTCCTCGCCGCGCCCTGCCTCTTCGAATGCCCGAAGCGCCCCGATCGCGCTCGGATCGTTCACCGCGCCGATCAGCGTCCGGTGCGACGACGAGGTCTTGAGGTGCTTGCGTACCGCCGTCAGGCTCGCGTGGTATTGCCCGTGGCCTTCGATGTGGACGACGCGTGAGTAGTCGAGGTGCGGCACCACTTCAACGATGCCGTCCAGCGTACCGGTCAACCGCGATTGCGGCAGCGCGCCGGCAGCCCCCTGCTCGACCACCAGCACTTCGTCGATTCGTCCGCCCCAGTGCTTCCTGGCCCACTTGCCCAGATACCGTCCGCCGATCTGACCCGCCCGATAGTTGTCCGCGCCGTAGAACGTGGCGCCGGGATGCGGAATCTCGACCGCGATCATCGGGATGCCGGCGTCGTGATACTTCGACGCGATGATCGGCGCGATGTCCGTGAAGGTCTGGAATTCAATCACCAGATCGGTCTTTTCGCGGACGAAGTGGTCGGCGTTCTTGAGGGCGACGCTCCGGCTGTAGCGATTGTTCAAGACCACGAGCTCGATGTGCGCCGCCCGGCCGGCGAGCAGGACGCTCTGCGCCAGGGTGCGGGAGAAGGCGAATTCCGAGCTCTGCGCGCCAAACCCGAACTTGTACGGGCGCTCGCCCGGCGCGCGCCCCGCGAAGCGATAGCCGCACCGGCCCGGACGTTCGACGAGCCCCTTCGCACAGAGCGTATCGAGCACCCGAAACGCCGTCGGGGCCGGGAGGCCGACCCGGGCGGAGATCTCGGCCAGCTTCAACACCTCGCCCGTGCTGCGCAGGACGGCCAGGATGTCGCAGGCTCGCGCAACCACCTGCACGAGTGGGCGGGACGGCCGAGACGACACGGTGGACGCATCACGGCCCGGCAGTTTCACGATGCGAGAGGACTCTACACGCAGATTGTCGGATCGCAAAGTGCCGTCGCACCAACCGGCGGAGCCATCTGCCCGCCGGACGGGCTCCTGCGGGGCGCTCTCTCGTTGCGACTCTCACATCGTGAAAGCCGCCCGCCCCCGAAGGCGGGATGGTTGCCGGCTTGTCGCCGCCGGGGCAGACTCGGCGCGCCGACAAGCCCTGCCGCTTGGCGGGCGGACGCATCCTCCAGGGGCCCGATCACCGGAGACGCGATTTTCGAACCGGGAGAGTCCATATGACACGAGTCGCACTCCTCGCCTGCGTGCTGGCCACGTCACTCGTCGCGACCGCGACGGCGTCGGCCCAGACGGCCACCGGCCAGATCACCGGATCCGTGCAGGACCCGAGCGGCGCGGTGATCAGGAAAGTCAAGATCACCGTCACCAACCAGGACACCGGTCTGACGCGAACCACCACGACCAACGACCAGGGTGATTACGTCGTGCCCCTGCTCCCGGTGGGCAAATACCTCCTCACCGCGGAGCAGTCCGGCTTCAAGATCGCCCTGCGATCCGACGTCACGCTGAACGTCGATCAGATCCAGCGGCTCGACCTGCAGCTCGAGACCGGCAACGTCAACGAGACCGTCGAGGTGAAGGCGGACGCGGTCGCCCTCGATACGGGGAGTGCGAGCATCGGGCAGACCATCACGGAAAAGCAGGTGACCGAGCTGCCGCTGAACGGCCGCAATTTCGTGCAGCTGCTGTTTCTGGGCGCCGGCGCCGTGGAGGCCGGCGGCGAGCAGGGAGCGATGCGGCAAGGGGTCGGCAATGCGATCAGCATCATGGGATCGCGGCCGACGTCGAACAATTTCATGATCGACGGGACGGCGAACGTGGACACGGCGCTCGGGACTCCGGCGGCGATCCTGTCGGTGGACGCGATCCAGGAGTTCAAGGAGCAGACGACGACCTATTCCGCCGAGTACGGGTTCAGCGCCAACCAGATCAATCTGGTCAGCAAGTCGGGCACCAACACTTTTCACGGCACCGCCTTCGGCTTCCTGCGCAACGAAGCGTTCGATGCGCGCAACTTCTTCGATTCGTCCACCGCGGAGAAGCCGCAGCTCGATCAGAAGCAGG
>JBDTSX010000579.1:0-3414 GCA_039930925.1 Acidobacteriota bacterium
CGTCGCGCCCGCGATTGCGGCGTGGGTCGGCGCCGTCCCGGCGCCGCAGACGCGGTACAGCTCCGGCGTGCTCGCCGTGATGCACTCGGCGCAGTACTTGTGGATTACCAGCTACTACGCGCGCCGCGAAGCGGAAGCGGCCCCCGGCGGCCGCTGGCGCCCGTGGGCCTACGCCGCGACGCTCGTCGCGGGCGGGATCGCGCTCTTCATTCCCGGACCGTGGATTGCGAGCTACCTGTTTCGCGCCGACTTCACGCGCAGCGTGCTGATCTTCACCGCGGTCGTCAACCTCCATCACTTCATCCTCGACGGCGCGATCTGGAAGCTGCGCGATCGGCGTGTCGCGGCCGCGCTGGTGGACTCCGGTCCGACCGCGCCGGCGGGCGCGGGCCTCGACACTCCCCCGAGGCGGTGGCCGGCCTGGAGCCCGCGGCCGGGGCTCGTGCTTCGTTTCGCGGCGCTGCTCGTGCTCGCGGGATGGGCCGCCGTGGACCAGGCGCGGTTCGTGCTGGGCACGAGCGATCGCGACGTCGCCGCGCTCACACGGGCCGAGGCGCTCAATCCGTACGACAGCTCGGTGCAGCGCCGGAGGGCGCGCCTGCTCGCCGAACAAGGACGCTACCCGGAGGCAGACGCCGAGTACCAGCGATACCTCGCCGTCCACCCGGAGGACGGCGAAGCGCTGCTGAATGCCGGCGTGCTGGCGAGCGCGCTCGGACGGCAGGAGGACGCCGTGCGTCGCTGGGAGGCGGCGGTGCAGACCGACGCGGGCAGGGTGAACGCCAGCCGCCACCTCGCGCAGGTGTGGGCCACCCGCGCGGACGCCCTCGAACTGGCCGGGCGCCAGGCCGACGCGGCCCAGGCCTTCCAGCGGGTGCTGACCCTCGACGAGCAGGCCGGCGATTCGTCGGTGCTCGGCGCCGACTGGTTCAACTACGGCCAATTCCTGCGGCGCCGGCAGGCCGATCCACACCTGGTGCTGGTGTCGCTGCTGCAGGCCGAGCACCTGCTCGGGCTGAAGGGGGACGAGCGGACCGCCACCGTGCGGACCGCGCGTACCGCCGTCGAGCGCGAACACCCCGAGGCCATCGCGGCGGTGCGCCAGTCGCCCGCCGCCGCGCTGGCCGACGCGCGCGCGCTGTTCAGGCCCTAGCGCAAGGCTCGAGGCCACGCGGTGCTTCCACCGGCGTCAGCGATCGCGCGGCAAGAGCCGCGGGTTTCCCTGGATCGCCACCGCGCCGAAATGCCGCAGGTCGAGGGTGGCAATGGCGGCCGCCTTGAGCCGCTCGGCCGTCGCGATCACCGCCGCGTCGACCAGGCCGAGGCGGAGTGCGCGATACCGCGTGCAGATCCGCCGCGCGACGGTCAGATCCGCGTCACCACCCCAATCCACGGAGAAGGCGCCGTCGGCGAGGTCGGCGAGGAAGGCCTCCTGCGCCTTCGCGCCGAGGTGCGCCGCCACGAGATAGTCGACTTCCGGAAGAATCGCCCACGGCAGAATCCAGGCGTCGGGATTCTCGGCATAGAGCGCTTTCATCACCGGATGGTTGTCTTCACTGCCGTCGAGCAGCGCCACCATCGCGCCGGTGTCCACCACGATCGTCATGCTTTGCCGAACCCGCCCTGCAGCGCCTTCTCCGCCCGTTGACCGAGATCGCGCCGGCCGCTCTTGAAGGCGCCGATGCTGCGCGCCTTGACCGGCGGCGCATGCCGGGTCGTGTACTCCGCGACCGCCTCACGGACCATGGCCGCCGGCGCGCGCCCCGCCGCCCGGGCGAGGTTCTTCAACCGCTTGTAGACCTCCTCGTCCATGTAGATTGTCGTCTTCTGTTTCGACATATGGCAACCATATATGGTTGTCAATCATAAATCAATCCACGCCGACGCGCGGGACCGGCGATCCTATAATTCACCCCTGACCTCACTCGGATCCTGTCGCATCCCTAGTTCGGTCCTGTTCGTGGAGAGAGCATGAGCCTGCCTGCGCGTCCGTTGGGTAACAGTGGTTTGCAGATCAGCACCGTCGGCTTCGGCGCCTGGGCCGCCGGCGGCGGGGGCTGGTCCTTCGGTTGGGGCGCCCAGGACGACGAGGCGTCGATGGCGGCGATGCGGCGGGCGATCGAGCAGGGAGTCAACTGGATCGATACCGCCGCGGTCTACGGGCTTGGCCACTCGGAGGAAGTGGTCGGCCGTTTCCTGCGCGGCCTGCCGGCCGCCGAGCGCCCGTTCGTCTTCACCAAGTGCGGCCTCATCTGGGACGAGCGCGATCGGATGAAAGTGTCGCTGCGGCGGCTGGAGCCGGACTCCATCGGGCGCGAGTGCGACGCCTCGCTCCGCCGCCTCGGGGTGGAACGCATCGACCTCTATCAGTTCCACTGGCCGGACGAGGGGGGCACGCCGGTCGAGGACTCGTGGGACGCGATGACGCGGCTCATCGAGCAGGGAAAAATCCGGGCCGCGGGCGTCTCGAACTTCACCCTCCCGCTCCTCGAACGCTGCGAGGCGCGGCGGCACGTCGCCTCCCTGCAGCCCCCGTTCTCGATGATCAAGCGCGACGCCGCCGGGACGACGATGCCGTGGTGCGAGGCGCAGGGGACCGGGGTGATCTGCTACAGCCCGATGCAGTCGGGCATCCTGACCGATTCGTTCGACGCGGCTCGGGTCGCCAACATGGCGGCGGACGACTGGCGGCGGCGCGGGCCGGAGTTCAAGTCGCCGCAGCTCGAAAAGAATCTCGCCCTGCGCGATGCGCTCACGCCGATGGCCGCGCGGCACCAGACGACGGTCAGCGCGATCGCCATCGCCTGGGTGCTGACCTGGCCCGGCATCACCGCGGCGATCGTCGGCGCGCGCTCGGCGGAACAGGTGGACGGCTGGATTCCGGCGGCCCGCGTCCAGCTCACCGATGCGGACCTCGACGAGATGGCCGCGGCGATCGAACGAACCGGCGCCGGCAGCGGCCCGGTGCGCCGGGGCGACCCGGTGAACCCGTCGCGCAGCTGAATCGCCGCGTCCATGCCGCGCGTCGGGGGGATCTCCCTCTGGAGCGATCGGCCGGCACGCGCTTGCGTCGTGCCGGTCGGAACGCTACACTCGCGCCTGACTTTCCTAGGAGGATCGTTGCCAGTCCTCGACTTGTGGTCCATGGCGTTCGTGTTCCTGTTGGCGACCTTTGTCGGCTTCCAGGTGATCCAGAACGTCTCGCGCCTGCTGCATACGCCGCTGATGTCGCTGACCAACGCGATCTCGGCCATCGCCATCGTCGGCTCGATCATCATCGCCGGCGAGGAGAAAGACACCATCAGCCTCGTCCTGGGCTGCGTGGCTGTCGCCGCGTCGATGACCAACATCGTCAGCGGCTTCCTGATCACGGACCGCATGCTCAAAATGTTCCGCGAGAAGGGGAAACAGCCA
>JBDTSX010000580.1:0-3413 GCA_039930925.1 Acidobacteriota bacterium
CGTCGACGACTTCCTCGAGGCGCCGGCTGGGCCGGCGCAGCCCGACGCCGCGGCTCGACGTACGAATGAAGTCGACAACGTACTGCACTTCTTCACAGCGGAGTGACGGATCGCGCTCGATTTGCGCCAGCGCCCGGCTGGTATTCGAGTGCAAGAGGTGCCGGTAGGCGCGGCGCAGCTTGGCGATCGAGTCCGACGAGAACTTCCTGCGCACCAGCCCGATGGTATTCAAGCCGTAGATCCGCGCGCGGTTGCCGACGGTCCTGGCAAACGGCAGCGCGTCCTTGGTGATCACCGAAAACCCGCCGATGAACGCGTGCTTGCCGACGCGGCAGAACTGGTGGACCCCGGAGAATGCGCTGATCGTGGCGTAGTCCTCGACCGTCACGTGGCCGCCGAGAGTGGCGGCGTTGCCGAAAATGGTGTGATTGCCGACGTGGCAGTCGTGCGCGACGTGCGCATAGGCCATGAACACGTTGTGATCGCCGACCTCCGTCACGCCGCCGCCACCGGCGGTGCCGCGATGAATGGTGACGAACTCGCGGAAGACATTGCGATCGCCGATCACCAGCCGCGTCGGTTCGCCGCGGTACTTCAGGTCCTGCGGAATCAGGCCAATCGACACGAACGGAAAGATCTCGTTCCCATCCCCGATGTCGGTCGGCCCCTCGAGCACGGAAGAGGCGCCAATCCGGCAGTCGCGGCCGATCCGGACGTGCGCGCCAATCACGGCGTGGGGTCCAACCACTGTCCCCGCGCCAATCGTCGCGCTCGGATGGACGACCGCGCTCGCGTCGATCGCCGCGCCAGCCCGTCTCCCGGTGACGGCGTCCGGCTCGAGCCCCATCAGCAGATCGGCTTCCGCCGCGATGTTGTCACCAATGTATGCGCGGGCGTGGGCCCGCGCCAGGCGCGAGCGGCGCGGCCCGACCGTGACCTCGAGCCGCAGTTGATCGCCTGGCACCACCGGTAGCCGGAACTTGGCGTTATCGACCCCGCGCAGGTAGGTCACACCCGACGCCGCGCCGTCAGTCGTCGGCTGCGTGAGGAGGATGGTCGCGACCTGCGCCAGCGTCTCGATCATCAGCACGCCGGGCATCAGCGGCGCGCCGGGAAAGTGCCCCTGGAAGAACTCTTCGTTGACGGTGACGTTCTTGACCGCGACCACGCGCCGCCCGGGCTCGTGCTCGACGATCGCGTCTACGAGTGGCGACGGATATCGGTAGCAGAGCCGCTCGAGAGCCTCAGGAATGTTGATCGGCACAGGAGGGAAGTGTATCAGAGGGGGGTTTTAGGTTTTAGAGTTTTGGGTTAGTTGTAGGTTTTAGGTTTAGTTGGTTCGGTTCGGTTCGAGTTCGAGTTCGAGTTCGAGTTCGAGTTCGGGTGGAACGTCGAACCCGAACCGAACTCGAACCCGAACCCCGAACGACGTAAAACTCCAAAACTTAAAACCTAAAACTCGCGCCGGAGGTATCTGCGCGCGCTCGCCTAAAACTCGCGCCGGAGGTATCTGCGCGCGCTCGCCTAACTCGCGCGCGGGAGGACCTGCGCTCGCCTACTTCTTTGGCGCGGCTGCGGGCGCGGCCTTCGCTGCCGCGTCGAAGCGCTTGACCACTTCGTTGGAGAGGTCGAGACCGGCGTCGGCGGCGAGGATGCCGGAGTCGCGGATGCTGAAGATCATCAGCAGGCCCTTTTCGGCGCGGACCGCTTCCATGATCGGGTTCAGCTTGTCCTGGAATTCACCCTGGAGCTGGTTGGTCATGTCGGTCAGCTCGGTCTGGGCGTCCTGCTGCGCGAACTGGAGGTCGCGCTGCCCCTTCTCGATGTCCTTCTCGAGCTGCCCACGCGCACTGTCGCTCATCACCGACCCGCCCGATGTCAGCTTGTCCTGCATCGTCTTGAGCGCGGTGCTCTTGCCGACCAGCTCGTCGTTCTTCTTCTTCTTGAGGGCGTCGAGCTTCGCGCTGGCCGACTTCCCTTCCGACGAGAGGCTGGCCACCGCCTGAATGTCGACGAAGGCGAACTTGGAGCCCTCGGGGAACGGACGGGGAGGCTGCGCCTGCGCCGGCGGCTGCGCCGGGGCCGGGGCCGGGGGCGTCGTGGTCGGCGGCTGGGCGGGCGTCGCGGCGGGTGCTGCCGCGGGCGGCCGTGGTGCGGGCGTCTGACCGAATCCCGGTGCGGCAACCAGCATCGCGCCGATCGCACCCATCACTATCATCATCTGCATTGTCTTGACCGATCTCATCGAACCATCCCCCTCGATAAATGCCGGGCGAGTTTCGCTACCCAGCCCTGCGTCACACGTTACCGGAAAACACGCCCATTGGAAAACGTGCCGGGTGGCTCCGGAACCACCTTTGATATCAGACCTGCCTAGAATGTGGACCCGACGGCAAAACGGAACTTGAAGCGTTTTTCGGGACTGAGGTTGTTGTCGAGCACGCCGCCCCGCTGCGGATTCATCGCAAAGATCAACCGGAACGGCACGTTCAGCACGGGCATGAAGAAGCGGATTTCGGCGCCGGTCGACGTCTTGAAGGCCGAATCGAACCCGATGGTGCGGGTTTCGAACGGCAGCGCAATGCCGCCGAGAGGCGGCTGCAGGATGCCGACGTCGCCGAGCAGCGCAGGGAAGAGCGTCCCCGGCGTAATCCGCTGCGTGACCGGCTCTTTCCAGGCAAAGGAGTCGCCGATGTCGCGGACCTGGCCGGCATCGTAGAACAGCACCAGGCGCACCGGGCCGGCGATGTTGATCAAGTACTCAGCGTTGAACAGCAGGCTCTTGTTGCCGCCGATCTGCACGCCGGACGTCTGGTCGCGCGGCGACACGGACCGGATATCGAGGCCGCGGATGCTGTACTCGCCGCCCAGGAAAATCTTCTGAAAGATCGGCAGCGTGGTCGTGCTGCCGTAGGGCCGGATGTACTCGGCCGCCGCGCGGAAGCCGAACGAGGTCCGCCGGGTCTGCGGAATGTACCAGATGCCCTCCGCCCGTGGATTGACGAAGCTGGTGTTGCCGCCGAGCCCCGCGACATCAAACGACATCGTCAACCGGCGGCCGCTCGTCGGCGTGATCGGATTGTCGACCGTGTTGTAAACGTAGCTCGGACCGATCTTGCTGATGGTGCGCTTCCCGCCTTCGCCAATCAGCAGCGAATCGGCCAGCAGCGGGTTGCCCGCCAGCACCCGCGGATCGGCGAACGCCGGGTTGAGGTCCTTGACCTGCACGTCCTCGTAGCTGTAGTTGACGAACATCCGCGCGAAGTCCTGCACCTGGAAGCCGTAGACGACGTTGCCCCCCTGCGACTTCTGGGTGTAGAGGCCGATGTACTGCAGTTCGCGAATGAAGAGATCCACGCCGGCGGTCTGCGGCTTGTCGAACAGGAACGGCTCGCTGAAGGCGAGCTGGTAGT
>JBDTSX010000581.1:0-3409 GCA_039930925.1 Acidobacteriota bacterium
CATGCGCGAATCCGACGGTGAGGCTATGGGGGATTCTTCTGCGCCTCGCGCCCCGTCTTTCGATCTGGACCAGCACGCTGGGCTCGTCCCAGGACTGAATCTGAATCGACCCGTCGAACGTCGTGACATGAACCGAGGGGCGCCCCGAAATCGAGAAGCGCTTCTCTTCCTTGACGATTTGACTCTGGGAGTCGAGGGTGATCGTGCAGCCGGCAAGCAGGGGTGGAAAAAGAACGGCCCCGGCCAAGCGTGTCAATGTCATAGGGGGATAGACGGGGGGACCGGCTCCTCAGTTCACGCGATTTTCAGGCTCCAGACACTCAGCGCATCACGGACTGCCCGGCGATGAACGTCCGGACCACCTCGAGCGAGCGATTGAGCACGACCAGGTCGGCGATGGCGCCGACCCGGATCGACCCCATCCCTTCCAGCCCCAGGGCCCGCGCCGGCGTCGTCGAGCACATGGTCGCCGCATCGATCAGGCTGAGGCCCATCTTCGTCACCAGCCTGGCGAACGCCCGATCCATGGTGAGGACGCTGCCCGCAATGGTGCCGTCCTCGAGGGTCGCGAGATCGCCCACGATGATCGGGCGGCCGCCGATCGAAGTACGGGCTCCGCGGGGCAGCCCCGACCCGGCGGTGCCGTCGGTGATGGCCATGATGCGTGACGGACGCTTGGCGGCGACCGCCATCCGCACCATCGCGGGATGCACGTGCGCGCCGTCGCAGATGATCTCGGCGGTGACGTCCTCGTGCGCAAGCACCGCCCCGGCCAGGCCGGGCCGGCGGTGGCCGAGCGGAGGCATGCGGTTGAAGAGGTGGGTGGCCTGGCGGGCTCCGGCCTCGATACCCGCCAGACCCTCCTCGTACGAAGCCCCAGAGTGGCCCAGGGACAGGTGGTGGCCGTGCGCGGCCAGATCGCGAATCAGATCGAGCGCCCCGTCGAGCTCCGGCGCGACCGTGATGATCCCTACCTCGCTGCGGGCCGCCGCGATCTCCTGAAGAATCTCCTCGCCGGTGAACGCCCCGGGATCGCCTTCCCGGGCAGAAGCGTGCGACGTTGACGGCGGGCGGCGCAGGCATTCGAGAGGCTGCGCGCCGTTGAACTCGGGATTGATGAAGTTGCTCTCGAGGTGCGCGGGCAGCACGCGCGCGGCGCCGGGCCGTGGCAGCCGCCGCGCGTCACGAACGTCGGCAAGCATGCGGCGCAGCGCGTCGGGACTGCAGGCGATGGAGGTCGGACAGAAAGCCGTGACGCCGAAGCGGGGCAGCCGCGCCGCGATCCGGTGAATCGCGGCGTCTCCATCCTGTGTGTCCATCCCGTCCAGTCCGTGCACGTGCACGTCGATGAACCCCGGGAGCAGATAGTGATTCGAGAGATCGAGGTGGACTTCTTCTCCCCGGCGCGGCGGCGTACCGGGTGTGATGTCCACGATGCGGTCGCCGTCGATGACGAGCGTGGCGGGGGCGAGGAGGCGATCGGGCATCACGACGTCCGCCCCGGCGAGCACGATCATGCGCGGGCGAGCGCGGCGAGCCGGGCGGCGCCGATCGCGACGCCGTCCTCGCCGAGCGGCGATATCTCCAGCCGGAAGGGTTCGACCATTCCCGGCGGAAGCCGCCGCGCGCATTCATGACGGACCGGATCGAGCAGCAGGTCGCCCGCGGCGGCCGCTTCCCCGCCGAGGACGATGATCTCGGGATCGATCGCCGTCGCCAGATTGGCGGCGGCCATGCCGATGTATTTGGCGGTGTCGCGGACGACGGAAATCGAGACGCCGTCGCCGCTGCGGGCCCCGTCGAAGACGTGCAGTGAGGTGATCGATTCGAGGTCCCCGGCGCGCTCGAGCACGGCCGAATGATCGCCGGCCTGGATGCGCCACGAGAGGCGCCGGGCAATGCCCGTGTTGCTGACTTCGGCCGCGAGACTGCCGAACTTCCGATAATCCTGGCGCTCGACCGGATTGAGGGCCAACCACGCGGCCGACCCGGCAAGACCATGTGCGCCGGCCCACGGCGTGCCGTCGAGCAGGATGCCGGCAAATACCTGCTCGCCGATCCACAGGCAGATGGCGTGGCGCGCGCCTCGCGCGGCGCCGGCCCAGGTCTCAGCGGTCACCGCCGCCGCGCCGGGGGTCGAGACGTGAATCGAGCCAGACGCGAGCCATGGCTGATTGTCGAGACCGATCGGCGCATCGGGGAGATGCGACGCGAACCCGGCCGCGTCGAACGGGCGATCGCCGGCGATCCCCGCCACCAGATCCCTGACGTGATCCGCCGGGTTGTCTCCGATGTGCTGCGCGCGGCGAAGCACGGTGCCGTCGCCATCGACGGCGACGGCCGTCACCCTGCGCTCCGCCACGTGAATACCAAGTAGCTGCATCAGTGTCACTCGCCCAGCTGCCAGTGCCGTTTCCGTCCTTCGAGGGGCAGCGGCGGTGCCCCCTCCGCGCGGAACAGCGTGCGGTCGGCGTCCTCGAGCAGCGCGCGCAGGCGGGGCTCGTCCGGCGCCCAGAAAACGATCACGCCGGCCCCTTCCGCGGGGGGGAAATGGCGGTCGTCGATGTAGTCGCGATCGAGCGTGACCAGCGTGCGGCCAAGCTGCCGGGCGAGACGATAGTGCTCGATGTCGCGCGCGCGCCGCAGGTCGTCGTGCTCGAGCACGAAGAGGACGTCCCACCGCAGGCGAGCCCGCATGAACGCCACCACGCCGTTCGGCAGGTTCGCGTCGGCGTAGACCCGCGGCTCCTGCGCCAGACGGGCCGCGTGCGCGCTCAGTTCCGTCGACAGGGTCCCCATCTCTCTGCTGCGACTCGCGATCGGCGACCGTCTACCGATGCCGATCGATCTGGGCCGGCTCCGCTTCGACGGGTGGCGCGTCGCGAACCGCCTTGGCCTGCCGCACCAAGTCGGCGACCAGGTCGGCGCGCTGGTGCACGAGCTCCTTGCGGGGCCTGCGGTTGTTCACGGAACCGACGGCGTATTCGCAGAACAATGGGAAGGCAATCGTCGAGTCGCAGTAGGCGACCACGGTGTCGGGCAGCACCCCGGGATTGACCTTGCCCCAGCTCACCGCCTCGGCGGGCGTCGCCCCGGAGAGTCCGCCCCACACCACCGAATCGGTGGTGATCTGGATGAAGTAGTCGTTGCCACCCTTCGGAATGCCGTAGACCTCCCACAGCGTCGGTTGTCCTTGGAGGTAGAAGTTCTTCGGGGAGCCGCCGCCGAGAATGACGCAGCCGTTCTTCTTCCCGGCGAGGATGATCGCGCAGACCTCGTTCACGTCGCGATTCGGATCGATCATCAGCGTCGATCCGTTGATCAGCTCGTGATAGGCGATGTTCATCCCGATTGAGCTGTCGCCTGGCGACGACGTGTAAATCGGCACGCCGGCGAGGGCGGCGCGGGC
>JBDTSX010000582.1:0-3396 GCA_039930925.1 Acidobacteriota bacterium
GAGGGCCCGTTCGACTCGCGCCTGCCGCATGCGCTCGCTCACGGCAGGTCGACGTGGTTCAGACAAAACAGGCAACTTCGGTGTATTCACTCGTCGCTGGACCGCCCGTCACCTCGACACCCGCCGCATCGAGCCAGGCGTGTGCCCTCATGGTGCCCTCGGGTCCCTGTCGCGTCGCCACTCCCAGATGGAGGGCGCCCGTGATGCGGCGGCGGCGCAGCATGCATTTCGCCGCGAGCGCCTGCTGCAGGCAGAGCGCGTGGAACGGCAGGTGGGCGGCCGCCACCCGGACCGCCCAGGCGACGTCGCGCACGATGGCCGGCGCATCGCCGGCAGAGGGCACTTCCGCCATCCTGGCGACTGCCTCCGCCGGGGTCAGGGTCTGGCCGAGATGCGACGCGATCCGGCGAAACGGCAGCACCACCAGCGCCAGCCCCGCGAGGGCGAGCCACAACGTGGCTTCGACCATCAGCCACCGGCGCGCGCCACCCATCCGGACGACGCTCGCCGTCCGTCTGACCAGTTGTCTCAACACCGACATCTCTTCGGAAAATACCACGCTTCCCCAGCGCCCTTCTCCGGCGCGCGGTCATTCCAGCTCAGACCTCTTGCCAGTTGCAGGCCCTGGCCTGTGGCCATCGCTCGTTGCGCGTGCGCTCGCTGAACGGGTCCTGCACGCACGACGCCGCATCCACCTGCGGGAAAAATGCCTCGCCCACTCCGTTCTTCATGAAGAAGGCGTTGAATCCGAATCGATGCGTGCCGACGAGCCGATACCCCTTCTCTTTGCCGAGCTGGCACATCGCCGCCAGAGAGGCACCCCGAAAGTTGTCAGACTCGAAGATAAAGGCCGGATCGTACGGGACGGTCAAGGCCTTGTCGGGCGGGATCGCGCTGTGTGTTTCACACACCACAACCTGGGGTTCGATCACCGTGATCGCTTTCCACACCCAGTAGTCCATGCCATCGATGTCAAGGCTCAGCAAGTCAACCGGGCCCTTCGCCCCGGATCGCGCGATATGATCGTTGACGTTCTCGGCCGTAATCCACGCTGTGGAAAACCGGGGCGGATAAAGGAACGTGTCCTTGTTTCGCGAGAAGAACGTCTCGCCGTCTTTCACGTCCTGTTCGTTGCCGTCGAAGAGGTGTCCCCACCAGCCATGGTTGATGATGAGGTTGGCTGTGTTGCATTCTCGACCATTCCCGGCGCAGATTTCCACGCAGGTACGGTTGAGAGGAGGAATCACGGAAAAGAGGTAGAGCAAGATGCCGTCTTCCTCGAACTGCGAGTATTTCCTGAAGCCGACCTCGTTCATGCTGGGCAGCCACTCAGTGCCCCTGGAGGCCAGCAGGCGATACTGCTGCATGAGCGCCTTCTGGGCGACCGCTTCATCTGCGAGACGAGGTACAAGCGATGCGAATTCGTCGAGAAGAGGCCGTGACAGTCGTTTCAGTACGTTCTTGAGCATGCGCTTCATGATGATCCTCTTGCCCAGCGTCGCGCGGCCCCCGGCATCCGCGTCCCGTTTCTCGACGGCGCGACCCGCTCGGTGTCGGGCAGGAACGGCCGGCCGGCGATGTCGAGCGGTGCCCAAGATAAACCGGCCCGGTCATCGAGGCGACACCGATGCTCGGGTTTCTTCGGCACGGCTGGCCGCCGCGTCGTGGGTGCTCGTGCTCTTTGCGGCGGCCGCGGCGTGCTCGGGCCGATCGGGCGACCGCCCGGCGGCCACCTACGAACCGGAAACGGGCCGTCTTCGCGCGCTCGCCTTCGACGCCAACAAGAACGGGAAGAACGACAGCGTGCTCTACACCGACGGGGAGTCCACCCGCCGCATCGAGCTGGATCTGAACGAGAACGGCAAGGTCGAGCGATGGGACTTCTATGACGTGCACGGCAAGCTCGAGAAGGTGGGCCTCTCGCGGCGCGACGACGGCGTCATGGATGCGGAGGCGATCTACACCGATGCGGGTGCGCTCTCGGAGATACGGATTTCCACGAAGCGGGATGGCCGCTATGATCGGACCGAGTTCTACGAGCACGACCTCCTGGTCCGGAGCGCCGACGACACAGTGGGCGATGGCAAGCCCCACAAGTGGGACACCTATCAGCCGGATCCGCAGCCGGGACCCGGTGGTCCGCCGTCCGCCATCACCACTACCGCGATCGACGAAACGGGCGCCGGACGACCGACGCGGCGCTTCACCTACGGACCGGACGGCGCGATCGTCCGCGTCGAGGTCGACCGCGCCGGCGACGGCGTGTTCGTCCCGCTCGCCCCGGCGCCCGAACGAAGGCGCTGATTCATAAACCCCGCCGGATGCGACGGGCGAGCAGGCGCAGCGGACGCGCGGCGCGGTAGAGCGGAGACAGCGACTTCGACAGCGGGAAGGCCTGGGTGTCGGCCAGGCTCGGCGTCAGCAGCGTCGTCCAGCAACGCCGCAGCCGTGCCGACGCCGTACGATCCGTCAGAAAGAGATATCCGAAGCGCTCGGCCGGCGATTCGAGCGTACGGAGAGGATCGGTGGTCAGCCGGCGCAGCACGACTGCTCGATTGGCTGTCTGCGCCGGGCGATCGCGGGGGAGGGGCACGCCGGCCGCACCGGCGCCGAACAGCTCGTTCGCGAGCAGCAGCGCCGCCCGCACGCGGCGGGTCGTCCCGAGCTCGTCCGCCCAGCGCCACAGGCGGGTCCAATCACGCACCCGGCCGCTGCGCAGCAGTTCGGCGACGGCCACGAGCCATTCGAGCCGGATCCAGGAATGCTCGGCCCCGTGCTCGCAGAGATACACCAGCAGATCCTCCGGCGGGAGCACCGACACCGGCCAACCCATGAACCGGATCTGCTCGAGACGAGGGGCGATCGTGTCCAGCTCCCAGCGGCCGCGGGCACGCGGCCGCAGCAGGCACCGGTGCAACTCGACCTTGATCCGCCGCTGCGGATCGACGACCGTCACGTGATGCGAGTTCCGGCGATCGACCTCGTCGTCCGCGGCGGCCGATCCGGGCGCGAGCTGGTAGCCGCGCGCATCCAGGAGCCGCATGCACTTCGCCAGATCCTCGTCGCGCAACAGAAGGTCGAGGTCGCCGACGCGGCGCAGCGCCACCGACCCGTAGATCTGCTGCGCGAGCACGGGCCCCTTGAGCGGCACAACGGGGATGGAATAGTCGGTGCAGAGCTGCAGCAGACCGACGAGCTCCGCCGTCAGCTGCAGGTTGCGATGGGTGATGTCGCGGGCGCGCGCGTCGAGGGCGGCGCGGGCGTCCGGTGGCCACCGCACGGCGCCGCTCGCGTCGTGGGCATGCAGCAGCGGCAGGAGGCCGTGCACGTGCGCCAGCCGCAGCAGCCGGTTCCAGTCGATCCCCTTCGCGACGGCTGCGCGCGCGCGTGCGAGAT
>JBDTSX010000583.1:0-3380 GCA_039930925.1 Acidobacteriota bacterium
TCATGATCTTCTCGGACCGCGGCCGCGCCTACTGGCTCAAGGTGCACGAGATTCCGGATGCCGCCGCCGGCGGCAAGGGCAAGGCGATCGCCAACCTGGTCAACATGCAGGAGGGGGAGAAGATTGCCGCGCTCCTCGCGGTCAAGGAGTTCCCGACCGCTGGCGAGCAGCAGTTCGTGGTGATGGGCACGTGCAAGGGGCTCGTCAAGAAGACCGACCTCTCGCTCTACAGCAACCCGCGCGCGGGCGGCATCATCGCGATGCTCGTCGAAGACGGGGACGCCGTCATCGCCGCCGAGATGTCGGACGGCAACGAGCAGATTTTCATCGGCACCCGCGGCGGCATGGCGATCCGCTTCGACGAGACCGACGTGCGGACGATGGGCCGTACCACTTACGGCGTCCGCGGCGTCTCGCTCCGCGACGGGGACGAGGTCGTGGCGATGGAAGTCGTCCGCGAGGGGGGCACGCTGCTGACCGTCGCGCAGAATGGCTACGGCAAGCGCACCGAGCTCGCCGAGTACCGCTTGCAGTCGCGCGGCGGGATCGGGCTGATCAACATTCAGACCTCCGACCGCAACGGCAAGGTGGTCGGCATCGCCTACGTTCACGACCAGGACGACGAGGTGATGATCATCAGCCAGCAGGGGATGATCCTGCGCACGAGAGCCGGCGACATCCGGACGATCGGCCGCGCCACACAAGGTGTCCGCTTGATCGAGATGGAAGAAGGGGACGAGGTCGTCGCGATCGCGAAGCTCGCAGACAGGGAAGCGGAGGACGGCAGCGAACCCGAGCCCGGCGTCGAGCCGCAGGCCGGCCCAGAGCCCGAGGGGGATCTCCCGCCGCCCGAGTCTTCGACCGAGTAGCCGGCGCTCTGTCGAGGGCGACGTTGTGGAGTGGATGCGAGGCCGTGGAGTGTCCGGCTTCGGCCTGACGGCGGGTCTTGACCCTTCTCTCTCTTATCCGTGGCCTCCGGCCTGCCGGAGCGTCGGGCCTTGAAAACCGCTGCTACAACCGTCCGTGCCGTCCGGCTTCAGCCGGACGTTGGCGGTTGGTTACGGCTCTACGCGGGCTCCAGCTTCGCGTACTTGGCCAGCAGCTTCTTCACGCCGACAAGATTGAACCGCACGGTGATCTTCATGTCGTCGTTGTGCTCTTCGAGCGCGATGATGCTGCCGATGCCGAACTGGGCGTGGCGCACGCGCATGCCGGCCCGCAACCCCTGCCCGGTCTGATCTTCGTCCTCGTACTTGTAAGCGGCTTCCGTTTCCCTGGCGCGGCTCGGCGCCTTGCCTTTGCGTCCGTATGGGTTGGTCCGGAATTCGTAGTGCCCATGGCTGAACGCGTTCTGGTGGGCCGACGCGTAGGTCGGGTTCACGCGCTCGAGCAGCTCGGCGGGGACCTCGTCGAGGAATCGTGACGGGTTCGTCGCCTGGTACTCTCCGAAGACTCGGCGCCGCGCCGCGCTCGTGAGGATCAGCTGCGAGCGGGCCCGCGTCATGCCGACGTAGCAGAGCCGCCGCTCCTCCTCGAGCTCCTCCTGGTCGTCCGCGGAACGCGAGTGCGGGAACAGCCCCTCTTCCAGGCCGGCAATCACGACCAGCGGGAACTCCAGCCCCTTGGCGGCGTGCATCGTCATCATCCACACTTTGGCTTCGCGCGTGCCCGACTCCTCGTCGGCTTCCGAGAGCAGCGACAGGCGATCGACGAACCCCCCGATCGAGGCTTCGGGATCGCGCGACTCGTATTCGGCCGCGGAGGACACCAGCTCCATCAGGTTCTCGAGCCGCTCGTTCGCTTCCTCCGAGTTCTCGTCACGAAGGTCCTTCAGATAGCCGGTCCGATCGAGCATCTTGCCCATCGTCGTGGAGACGGAGTCATGCCGGGCGAGGTCAGCCAGGCCGGCGATCAGATCGCGGAACGTGCGCAGGGCCGCGGTGGCGCGCGACGTCAGCCGCCCGTCGTCCACCGCGTAGACCAGCTTGGCCCAGAGCGACCGCGCGGAGGTGATGTCCTGCAGACCAGCGGCCAACAGCGGCGGTGCATTGGCGAGCACCGCATTGGGATCGATCGCCTGCAGCGAATCCATCACGCCCTTGCCGATCCCGCGCGCCGGTACGTTGATCACTCTTCGCAGGCTCACGTCGTCGTGCGGGTTGATGATCAGCTTGAGATAGGCGAGCGCATCCTTGATTTCCTTGCGCTCGTAGAACCGCACGCCGCCGATGATCTTGTACGGGACCCCCTCGCGCATCAGCGAGTCCTCGATCGCGCGGGACTGGGCGTTGGTGCGATAGAGCACCGCCATCATCGCGTCCACGTCGTCGGAGCGGTACTGCTTGATCGAGCGGGTGATGAAGTCGGCTTCCTCGAGCTCGTCGTTGCCGCGGAAGTAAATGACTTTCGCGCCCCCTTTGCGGTCGGTCCACAGCCGCTTGTCCTTGCGATTGCGGTTCTGGCTGATCACCGCGGAGGCGGCGTCGAGGATGGTCTGGGTCGACCGGTAATTCTGCTCCAGCCGCACCACCTTGGCCTCGCCGAAGTCCTGCTCGAAATCGAGAATGTTGCGCAGGTCCGCGCCGCGCCATTTGTAGATCGACTGATCGGGATCGCCGACGACGGCGATGTTGCGGTGCAGTTCAGCGAGCCGGCGAATCAGGAGGTACTGCGGCCGGTTGGTGTCCTGGTACTCGTCGACCATCACGTACTTGAATTTCCGCGCATAGAAGTCGCGCGTCTGCTCCGAGGTCTCGACGAGCTCGACCGTCTTGAGCAGCAGGTCGTCGAAGTCGAGCGCGTTGGCGTCCTTCAGTGCGACCAGGTAGCGCTCGTAGATTTTCGCGATCTGCTCGTCCCGGAGGTTCCATCCGCCGCGGAGCGTCTCGGGCCCCTCCATGCGGTTCTTCAGTTGGCTGATTCGCGACAACGCCATCCGCGGTGGCACCAGCTTGTCGTCGATATTGAGCTCACGCTGGGCCTGTTTGACGACGGCGACCTGGTCCGACGAGTCGTAGATCACGAAATCGCGCGACAGGCCGATCTTCGGCGCTTCCCGACGGAGCAGCCGCGCGCAGAGCGAGTGGAACGTGGACAGCCAGACGCCGTCGCACGCCGCTCCGATCAGCGACGCGACGCGCTCGCGCATCTCTTGTGAGGCCTTATTGGTGAACGTGACCGCCAGCACCTCTCCAGGGTCGGCATGGCCGTCGCCGATGAGGTACGCGATGCGGTAGGTGATCACCCGCGTCTTGCCGGACCCGGCGCCGGCGAGGATCAGCAGCGGCCCATCGCGATGCAGGACGGCTTCGCGCTGTTCCGGGTTCAGCTTTTCGAGAAATTCCATGGGGGGAGGTCCAGTATAACGTGGGTCGCTCGCT
>JBDTSX010000584.1:0-3372 GCA_039930925.1 Acidobacteriota bacterium
GCTGCAGACCGTGTGCATTCGTGCCGGTACGGGTCATGACGTTGACCGTCCCTCCGAGCGCACTCCCGCCTGGGGGACGCAGCTCATCCTTGGATGTTCCAGTTCTTCATGGGCAGGCGAATCGCCCGCGGGAGGGGAAGGTCCAGACCTGGCGATATCACTCAACTAGCTGAGCTATAGCCCGTTGTGAAGGGGGAGATACCTGGGTGACCGTAACTGCCTTCCTCCGGTGAGCGGCCACCTGCGTTCCCGAGGTTGGTTCCGGGATGCACTCATGACACCGCGAAAGGGCCGAAGGGCGGAGGCGACGGAGTGCCGGTGGGGGGCGCCGCGGCCGGCATGGCGTGGCTTCCTCTTCACGATCACTTCGCCGACCACGTAGGCAGCGAGCGATGTCAGGGTTGGCGGAGTCGACGGGACTCCAACCCACGGCTCCGGCGTGACAGCCGGGGCGCAATAGCAGCCCGACGCAGCCGACCCCGGACAATCGGGGTCGGCTGACCCACCTCGAGGTCAATCAGTGCCCATTGCCGCCCCCGGTTTCGGAACATCCTGCAAGTTCCTGCGAGGGTCGACTCGCTGCTACTCGAAGGGGACCGGCGTCGATCGGCCGGGAGACTCGCGCGTCATCTGGTCCACAAGTTCAGTCAACGGTGGGCGGCCAGTCCAGCCGTTGAAGGTCGTTCGACAACAGCGGGCTACGTTCCAACGAGATTCCGTCCACCTGCTATGGTCTTCTCGCCAACGGATGATCTGGGGGGACCCATCCCAAGCAGTCCAATGTCGGCAGCCACGTCGCGCCTGGCTTGGGCGACGGCGGATCGACCGGACACGGCCCACTGGGCGTTTGCGTCGGGGCTTCCGGATCCTCCGGAACGAGCAACGTGATCCGCCGCCGGTTGTTGACATATGCGACGCACGCACCCTGATTGGCGAACGGCGCCGGATGATTGAACGTGATCCAGCCGTAGTTGTCACACTCTTCGACAGCGCTCGGCGGGCCGCACCGGTGCTCGTTGTCGGGAATGTTGACGCCGATGGGCCGGTTCGGCGGGCCGACGAACATGTTGTATTCCTTCGCGTCCACGCTCCCCAGGTTGTAGGCGCGATGGACGCGGCCTTCGGAGGTTTCAAACCCCTGCCCCACGGAATACTGGTTGACCTGTCCGCACCCATCCTCGACCGTGATGGTGCCTTGTGTGACGACGTTGTAGACGTGGCCGGGGTGGTAGTGCCAGAGTCCGGTGGTTTCACCGACCGGGGTGGTGAGCGTTCTCGCCGTGAGCTGCGCCGGTCCGCCTTGTAGCCCGATGTAGTCACTGACGGCGTCCTGCCTGAAGGTGACGATCGCCGCGTAGGCAACGCCGGCGACCGCGAGGATCGCCGTGCCGATAGCGAGGCTGACAATGAGTCGTGAGCGATGTACGTGCATAGCGCGTCTCCTTTTGCCGAGTCCGCTTCGCTCACAGGGCGACTCTCGCCGCGCGCCCGCGTCGAACCGTCGCGGCGTTGCGTGACTACGTCAACCGGCGCTACACTCGGGCCCGTCCGGCCCAGTGCACCGCCTTGTGGTCGGGACGATTCTCACGTCGTCGAGCGCTGTGGTCGTTCGGGCACCCTGACTTCTGTCTTCCTTTTCGCTTCCGGTTACTGCTGTGCCTGACAGCCCCGTCGAAATCTACCAGTTCGGCGACTTTCAGCTGAATGTCGGCGAGCGTACGCTCGAGCGCCGCAAGCGCTCCGGGCGAATCGTCATTCCGGAAAAGGCGTTTCAGGCACTCGTCCTTTTGGTCCGAAGCAGCGGCGCGCTCGTCACGAAGGATTCGATTCTGGCGACGGTCTGGCCAGGTGTCGTCGTCGAAGAGGGCAATATCGGCAAGGCGATCCATGCCATCCGGCGTGCGCTTGGTGACGGGACCGGCGAGTGGTCCTACATCGAGACGGTCCCGAAGCATGGGTACCGGTTCATCGCCGACGTCACCAGCCTCGCGACATCGCATGCCGTTTCGTCGTCTGCCGTCCTCGTGGTCGGCGTCGTGTCCGGCCGCTCTCCCGCGTACGACTTGTACGTCCGGGCCAGGGTGAAAGCGGGCGGGGAGAACCTCGACGACACGAATGAGGCGATTGCGCTGCTCGAGGGGGCGGTTGAGCTCGACCCGGCGTGCGCCGTAGCGTATGCGCAGCTCGCGCGCGCGTACACGACGCGTTCGTTCAAGTTCGCGTCACAGGACGACGGCAGGCGCTTTCGCGAGAATGCCGACGTCGCCCTCGCGAAAGCACTCGACCTGGCGCCGAACCTCGCCGAGGCGCACTTCGCGCGCGGCCTGATCCTGTGGACGAAGGCGAAGGGATTTCCGCACGAGCAGGCGATCAAGTCGTTCCAGAAGGCCATCGATCTCGACTCGGACGCCGATGAAACCCACCACCAGTTGTCGATGGTGTACGCGCACGTCGGCCTGCTCGACGAGGCCCACCGACACGTGGCTCGCGCGATCGATCTGAACCCGAATAACACGATGGCCCGGTTCCGGGTTGGCGTGTACGCCGCGTGGCAGTGCAGATTCGAGGAGGCGCTGGCCGTGTTGAAGACCGTGCCGGCGGATCTCAGCCCGTTCCTCGTTGACCGGATCAGGGCCGAGGTCTACGTCCAGCTCGGACGGCCCGACAAGGCCCGGCCCATCATCGACCGCTATCTGGACACGCATCCCAACGATCAAGGTGGAAGTCTGACCGGCGTCAAGGCGCTGCTGCTGGCGAAAGCGGGAAAGGCCCGGGACGCGAGGAGGACGATCGCGCGCGCAATCGAGTTGGGCACGGGCTTCGGCCATTTTCATCACACGGCGTACAACATCGCCGCCACGTATGCCGTACTTCGAGAGCCGGACGAAGCCGTCAACTGGGTCGAAGCCGCCGCGGACGATGGGTTCCCGTGCTATCCATGTTTCGCGCGAGATCCGAGCCTCGCTGCGCTTCGAGGGTTCCCGCGATTCGATGACGTGATGTCACAGCTGCGAAAGCAGTGCGGTCGTTTCAGACAGATGTCGGCGGGCTGACTGGTCTCCTACACGGCGCCGGGGTGACCGCGACATCCGGGGCGGCAACGCTGCCCTTTCGCGCGGAGGGCCACCAGCTTGACGGCCCACACCCAGAGTTCTCTGCATCGCGACGTGACATGATCGGCTGATCGCTCGTTCCTGTCGGCGTGACCCTGAGCAGCCGACGCGTACGGTTCAGACCGCCCCTCGACGTGGCCACCTCCATCAACTCCTCGGCGACCTCCATGAGCCTCTCCGCGCTGATCGCCCTGTCACTTGGTCCGCGCGCTGATGTTCGGTGTCAAATACGGCGTGATCCAATGTCCACGGCGCGGCA
>JBDTSX010000585.1:0-3362 GCA_039930925.1 Acidobacteriota bacterium
ATCAGCGTTTTTTCCTGCGCCGCGAGCGCCTCCGACTCTTTCTGGAGCGCGCGGATCCGCTGCTCCGCCCGGGCGTTCGACGCAGCCGCCCGCGCGCCGTCGGACGGCGGACCCTGCGCGTGCGCCGCGGCAGCGGCCAGGATCAGGCAGGCGAGCGCCGCGGTCGGGCTAGAACAGCGGCTTGCCATCGATCTCGCCGGGAACCGGAAGGCCAAAGTACTTGAGCACGGTCGGCGCGATATCCATGATGTTCGGTCCGGCTCCGTTCTCGCGGGCGATCGGCCGGCTGGAAATCAGTACGCCGGACGTCGTGGCGTAGTCGTAGCCGCCATGATCGCCGCTCCACTTCTTCATGTTCGGATAGACGATCCCCTGCGGCGCCCCGCCCAGCGTCGTCTGCCACGACACGCGATACCCGTCCTCCATGCCGACCTGGAGCTCCGAGGCGTTGGCGAGGTATTCCCCCGAATAGATGTCGTCGCGCTTGTACACCGCGCGGACGATCGACGCGCCGTCGTCCGGATCCTTCAGCGTCAGCAGGCGGCCGCGCAGTTCGTCGGCCAGTTGCGTGGCCTCCGCGCCCGGGCTGACGATACCCTTCGCTTCGCGGCCGCGCAGGTTGAAATAGATCTGGCCAATCCCCATCGCGTAGGCGCGCGTCCGGCTCCAGTCGACGTTTTCCCAGAACTCGCCGCCGCTGAACAGGTCGTCGAGCTTCTTTTCTCCGGGCTGCTGTCCCTGGAGCGTCATGTAGCCCTGCTGGACCAGCCAGGTGTTGAGGTTCACCGCCTTGCGCCAGGAGTGAAAGCCGTGGTCCGAGACAATCAGCACGGCGGTCCCGGCCTCGACGTGCTGGAGCACCTCGCCGACGAATTGATCCGCGCGGCGGTAGACGCGCTCGATCGAGTCGCCGAATTTCGCGGCCAGGGCGGCATCGAACATCGGGCTCTTCGGATCCATCAGGCGCCACATCATGTGCTGGACGCGGTCGGTTGATTCGATCACGCCGACGACCAGGTCCGAGTCATGCGAATCGATGCGGCTCAGGATGACCTGCGCGCGATCGTCGAATGCCTTGTCGAGATCGTCCATGAACGTCTGCTCGTCCATCCGGCCTTCGTTGAGCGGCCATGTCGCTTCGGCCCAACCCAGCGTGCGGTAGTAACCGAGTCGCTCGAAGAGATCCGCGGCGAACGACGGAGGAGACGAAATCGGCACCGGCGGGTTGTCCGGCTTCCAGTTCACCGGCGAGACATAGAGCTGGAGCTCGGTGCCGGCGTTCATCAACAGCATCTGGGCCATGCCGTGCACGCGGACGAGGAAGTTGACGCGGAAGTCGAGATCCACCCACCGGCTCATCTTCCCGGGCTCGAGATGGAGCGACTGTCCTTCGATCTCCACGGTCGCGGTGCGATCCGGACGGTTCCACCGGATCGTCAGCGGCAGGCGGATGTCTTCGCGGGCCTGCAGCTCCGCAATCTTCGCGCGGTCCGGGCTCGCGGCCGAACGGAGCGCCTGCAGCTGTTGTTTGAGGATCGGATTGGACGGGCCGATCAGCTCCGTCCGCGCGACGTCCCCCTCGACGACGAGTCGCTTCAAGATGCCGCCGAACTCGGTGTTGCCCTCCTCGTACCGGCTCAGATCGGTCGCGAAGTAGTAGAAGGTGCCCATCGTGCCGCGGATGTCGGGCAGCGGTAGTCCGGCGAGGAGCTCGCCGTTGGGCACCTCCTCGGGCGGGAACGTCACCGGCACGGTGAGGACGCTCGACCGCACGCCCGCCTTCCCGGCGGTCACCCAGAAGGAGGTGGCGCCGCGGATCGAGGTCAGCTTCGGCCTGGCGATGGGAATGTAGTTGAACAGGAAGCGCGCCGGCTGGCGCTGCACCATGCCGAGATCCGGCAGGTAGGTGGTCGTATCGCGCACCAGGAAGTCGTAGATGTTGTGCTTGCCCGGGTTGACCCCGGTCGCGAAGGACGCCCACGCCGTCGGCGATTCCGGGGAATGGGTCGTGCCGAGCGGGTAGATGCCGCCTTGATCGGCCAGCCGCTTCAGGTTCGGGAGCTGTCCCGCGGCCATCCACTTCGAAACCAGCGTCGGGTCCATGCCGTCGAAGCCGAGGATCACCAGCCGCTGCGAAAACACGCCGGCGGGACGTCGGCTCCGGCAGGCCGACACCTGCGTGAGCGCGACGATGGCCATCAGGGCGGATAACGCCGCGACACGGCGGGCTCTCTGATGCATGGACGCTCGATTATAGCGTCCAGCGGCCACGTCACCGCTCACTCACGGTCGATGTCCCGCTTGCCCTGAGCGCCGACGCGAGGTCAGGCTGCGGGCCCGCTGCTGACCAGGGCAGGGGCCTCCTCGCGTAGTAACCTGTTCCCGTGCGGGCTCTGGGGATCGATTACGGCCGGCGGCGGATTGGACTGGCGCTGTCTGACGCGACCGGCATGCTCGCGCGCCCGTGGAAAACCCTGGCGGCCGGCGCTGGTCCCGGGCGGGTGGCGGCCGCGCTCGCGGCGGAGATCGCCGCGCTGGCTGCCGATGCGGACGGGCTGTCCGCCGTCGCGATGGGATATCCCCGGCGGCTGACCGGCGACGCCAACGAACAGACCGTGGCGGTCGAGAAAGTCGTCAGCGAACTCCGCCTGCTCGTCGATGTGCCGATCGTGCTGCAGGACGAGCGTCTCAGCAGCCATGAAGCAGAGAGCCGCCTCGCGCGCACCGAGAAGGACTGGCGCAAGCGCAAACCCCTGCTCGACGCCGCCGCCGCGGCCGTCATCCTGCAGGACTATCTGGACGGCCAGCCGCGCCCGGCGGCGAGGGGCGATTTCGACGACGAGGGCCTGTGAAACGTCTTGTGGGGTTGATGTTCGTGCTGCTGGCGCTCGCCGCCGCGGGGTTGGGGGCGTGGACCTACCTTGGCTTGAACAAGCAGTACCAGGGCTACGCGGAACCCGAACAGTACGTCGAGATTCCGGCCGGCTCTGGAACGGCGACGATCGGCCGGCGCCTCGCCGACGCCGGCGTCGTGCGCGACGCCAACACCTTTCGACTCGCGCTCTGGTTGACCGGAGAAGGCCGGCGGCTGCAGGCGGGTGAGTACCGGTTCGACCGGCCGATGACCGTCAAGGAGGTCATCGCGAAAATTGTCCGCGGCGACGTCTTCCTCCGGCCAATCACGTTTCGTGAAGGGCTCACCATCCGGCAGATGGCCGAGCTGTACGAGAGCAAGGGGTTTGGCGCGGCCGCCGAGTTCGTCGCCGCGGCGCGAAACCCGGAACCGATACGCGACCTCGATCCGCGCGCGCAGGATCTGGAGGGCTACCTGTTTCCCGACACCTACACGCTGCCCCGGCACA
>JBDTSX010000586.1:0-3361 GCA_039930925.1 Acidobacteriota bacterium
ACCGGATTCAGCGCGCCCTGTCGCGTCCGCCCGCGATCCGCCTCAAGAGCGATCGCATAGTGTTTCGAGTCGAGGTTCTCGGCCGGAAGATGAGCATCGAGGACATCCTCGGCCCTGACTATCTGAAGGGGCCGGTCCCCTCCAGCGGCATGTCGCACCAGGAATTCCTCAACATGGTCACGCCCAAGGACTATCAGGGCTACGCGGCGTTCAGCAACGGCGAGGGGATGACGGTCGCCGCGACGTCGTTTGCGCTCCAATGGGCGTTGCAGAAGGCGATTCACAAGTTCGAGTCGGCCAAGCAGGATCGCGAGCGCGAGGCGGCCCGGAAGGAAGTCCAGGACGCGCTCCTGGAACTGGAAAGGGCCCGCGCGCGCGCCGGCCTCCCCCAGAAATAGCCGCCGGCGGCTTACCGACGGGCGCTGCCCGGCTGCTTCATGAAGCCTTCGATCTCGTCGATCGTTCTCGGCACGCCGGAGGACAGCCGCTCGAGCCCGGTCGGCGTCAGCAGGTAGGAATCCTCGATCCGGACGCCGATGTCCCGGTACTTCCGCACCAGCGGCCGGATCTTCTCGATGAAGGCGGCGTTGGCGCTGGTCTTCGGCAGTTCATCGAGCGCCACTTCACGAATGTAGATCCCCGGCTCGATCGTGAACGCCATCCCAGCGGCCAGGGCCAGGCCCGGTGTCCCCGGGTCGTGCACGTCCATGCCGATCCCATGGGACACCCCATGCGTCGCCCAGATTTTGAACTGCGTGCCGGCGGGCTCGGTGACGAGCCCGAGGCGGACCAGTCCCGCGCGGAGCACCTCGTCGCAGGCGGCCTGAATCTCTCGCGGCGCGCCGCCGACTCTGGCCGCCTTCTCGCCGGCCTGCTGGGCGGCGAACACGATCTCGTAGATGTCGCGCTGCTCGCGCGAGTAGGTGCCGTTCACGGGATACGTCCGCGTGATGTCGCCGGTGAGCCCCTGGTAATTTCCCGCCGCGTCCACCAGCAGCAGATCGCCGGGGGCCATCTTCCGCGTCGACTTCTGGTAATGAAGAATGGTGGCGTTCGGGCCGCTGCCGACGATCGAGGGATAGCCCCAGCTCATCGCGCCCCGGCGCAGGTAGACGGCCTCGATTTCCGCTTCCACTTCGTACTCATACTTGCCGGGGGCCGCGGCCCGCATCCCGGCGCGGTGCGCCTCGCTCGAGATCTGGACGCTCTTGCGCAGCACGTCTTGCTCGTAGGACGTCTTGACCTGGCGCAGTGCCGTCAGCGCCGGCGTCGCGTCCTGCAGCGAGAAACCAACGAAGCGTTCGCGCAGTTTCGCCGCGAACTCCATCACCGGTCCCGCCGGCGCCGACAGATCGAACCGCGGCTCGATCAGCACCGCGAGTTTCGCCCGCCCCTCGTTCAACGCCTTGAAGAATCGGGTGTATTCCGTCCCGGATGGCGCGCCGGCCAGGGTGCGCTTCGAAAACACCGAGGCAATGAACGGCTCGAACTGGGAGACCGTCATGACGGTCTGGATGCCGCTCTGCGCCGTGGCCTCTGACGCGGTCAGGCTGTGGCCGTTCCAGTGCTCGCGGCGGGGGTCCGCATCGCGGACGAACACGATCTCCTTGCGCGTCTCGTTGCCGGGCATCAGCACGAGGATCGTGTCTTCCTGATCGATCGCCGTGAGATACAGCAGGTTGCTCTCCTGCCGGTACTCGTAGTTGACGTCGGTCGAGAAGACGCGCGAGGGAGCACTGAAGAAGATCGCGATCGCGTCGGGCCCGAGCCGTTCGATCAACCGGGTCCGGCGCGCCTTTACATCGTCCTGCAGCGGCCCGGCGGCAGCCGGCGGGACCACCGCCCACAGGGCCAGACAGAGCAGCACGGCGGTACGCGCGGGACGGGAGAAGTGACGACGCGCGGAGCCGGCGGGCCGCTCGCGCGTCACGTTCATCAGCGTTCGGTGCATGGTCGCGGGGCATTTTAGCAGAATGTCCGCCGTTCACCGGGCGCGCGACGGCGTTCGCCGGAAAGAACGCAGCGAGCGGCTGGCGCGCCGTATTCTCTATCCGACGGAACACTCGGGGAACCGGAGCGCACCATGGACACGCGGGACGACCATCACCACTCGTATCCCGGCAAGATCGTCGGCGGCCTCATCGTCATCATCGTCGGCCTGGTGCTCCTGGGCGATCAGACCGGCTTCAGCGAGATCCGCTTGTCGTCACATCTCTGGCCGATGATTCTCGTCGTCCTCGGCGTGGTGAAGCTGTCCGACTCGCAGCCGCGGCACGACGGCCGGCGCCACGCCTTCCGATCGGGTCTGTGGCTGGTCTACCTGGGCTTCTGGGGGTTCGTCAACGAGTTCCATTTGTTCGGCCTGAACTACGGCACGTCGTGGCCCCTTCTGGTCGTCGGCGTCGGCCTGTTGACGGTGTGGCGCGCGCTCGAGCGCCCCGACGACCGATCGGCCCCGGTCGAGGAGAGACGATGATGCCGACCGATGTGGGCGCCGGCCGTCGCTTCACGCCGCAGCTCCTGATGGGGCTGTTCGTCATTGCCATTGGCGTGCTGTTCACGCTCGACAATTTCGGCATCGCGCGGGCACGCTCGTATCTGCAGTACTGGCCGCTCGGCTTGATCGCGATCGGCGCGGTCAAGCTCTCGCAGTGCCGGGCCGCCGGAGGCGTGCTGACCGCGCTGGTCATGATGTCAGCCGGCATCTGGATCCTGCTGCAGCAACTCGGCCTCGTAGACGTGAACGTCTGGCAACTGTGGCCGGTGCTGCTGGTCGCCATCGGTGGGTCGATGGTGTGGCGGGGACTTTACCCCGGGGCCGACCGGCAGCGTTCGAGCGACACGAACGCGACGGTGAGCGCGGTGGCGGTGCTCGCCGGTGTCAACCGCGGCAACAACTCGCGGACGTTTCGTGGCGGCGATCTCACCGCGGTCATGGGGGGATGCGAGATCGACTTGCGCCAGGCGGCCATCGACGGCGAGGCGGTGCTCGACGTCTTCGCGATGTGGGGCGGGATCGAAATCAAGGTGCCCGAGGACTGGACCGTGGTGGGACAGGTGACGCCGATCCTCGGCGGCTTCGACGACAAGACACGGCCCGTGCTCGGCGCCGCCAGCCATCGCCTGGTGATCCGCGGCTTCGCCATCATGGGTGGCATCGAGGTGAAGAACTGACGGCCGCCAGGTAGTCTCTGCCGCGATGCACCCGATCCTCGCCCGCGGCAGCCGGCTCGCCCTCTATCTCGGCGTCTGGGTCTTCGTCGGGCTCCTGTTTGCCGGGCTGCTGAGCGGGCAGGGGATCGTGAGGCCCGCTCTGTCGCTCCTCTTCGCGATGCCGCTCGCGCTCACCTACGCGTTCTTC
>JBDTSX010000587.1:0-3356 GCA_039930925.1 Acidobacteriota bacterium
CCCGGTGCCCGTGCCGGGCCAGCCACGCATCGAGATGCCGGGTGCCTTCGGCGACCTCGAACAATTCCGCGTTCGCGATGACGGTGTCGTCGGGCTTTCCACCTGCCGCGATCCGCCGCAACAGGGCATCCGCATTCTCGTCCCAGAAATGCTCGTGCAGGAACGCCGCAAGGTCGGCCCACACCGTGCCGCAGATCAAACTGGGCAGCAGCGTCTCCGGACCAAAGATGTCCAGGACCTGTCTCTCGCGTTCCCGCCAGAGCGCCATCAAGGCCTCAGCCGAAAGCGATCGCAGGTTCTCTCGGCGCGACCGCGCGACCCAGGCGTCAATCTCAGGAACGATCCGGTTTCGAAAATCGGTGTCGACGGTTTCCGAGAGTTTCTTGATCGTGCCGGTCGCCTTCGTGACGAGTCCCGAAGCCTTGAGTCTTGTCGAAAACGATCCGCGCGGCACTGAGGGCGGCTGCTGAGAGGCCTCCGGATCGCTGACGAGCTTCTGCAGGTCGTACGCGAAAGGAAAGTCCCGACAGAACATTTCCGGCGATCGCGTGACATCCATGTAGACGCGACCGGCGACGAGTTCGAGGAACCCGATCTTGTCGATTGCGGGCGCGGGCTGGAATCCCGCCCGCCGGTACATCGCGCCGAAGCCACCTGCTCCGGCCATGAAGGGCTTGATCACACTCCATGTGAGGGCGGTGGGATGGGGCAGCGTTTCGGCCAGATTGTGCAGCGCCCACGGCCCGCGCCCGGATGCCATCTCGTCGCGGAGATGTTCGCGGGTCAGGCTCACGACCTCTTGCCTGGCCTCGATCTCGCGCTGCGTCGTGATGGGGCGCGATTGCAGCAAGTACAACTTGCCGTCGTGGATCGCCCACTCGATGTCCTGCGGTGCCTTGAAGTAGGCCTCTGCCTGTCTGCCGAGCTGCCACAGATGGTGGACATCGCGGCTCTTCAGACAGGCCTGTCGTCTGCGTGGCTCCTCGACCGCCTTCTCAGCGCCGCTTCCCGCCGCGAGATACACCGTCTTGTCGGCGATCGACGCCGACAGTACGCGGCCGGTGGCGGCATCCAGGCGGAGCACGTCCGGCTGCACCTGGCCGCCGACCACGGTCTCGCCCAGACCCCAGTTGGCGTCGATCAACATCTCTTTGCGCCCGCTGCCTTTGGGATCCGCGGTGAAGAGCACGCCAGCCACATCGGCCGGCACCAGGCGCTGCACCACGACCGCCATCGCGACCAGGGACTGGTCGATCTCGTGCTCGTTGAGATAGGCCCGAATGCGTTCGGTATGAAGACTGGCCCAGCACTTTCGCACCGCGTCGATCAGGGCCTCGTCGCCACTGATATCCAGGAATGTCTCGCATTGGCCGGCCATCGACGCGGCGGCCAGATCTTCGGCCGTCGCCGAGGAGCGAACCGCCACCGTACCGCGACCCATCTGCTCGTAGCGGTCGAGGATTTCCTCGGCGACCTCACCGGGAACGTCCGGAATGGTTCCCGGCGCGCGATCCGTCATGTACGCGAGTCGATACGCGTGGGTGTTGACGACAAAACCACCCGGCACCTGAAACCCCGCGCGAATCACGCGCCCGAGACTCGCGCCTTTGCCGCCGACCAGTGCGGAGTCGCGGCTGTTGACGAGGGAACTGGTGTACCTCTTCGAAACGATCACTTCACGGCACCCGTGCCCAAGAAGGCTCGCAACCCGCCGGTCTCGCTGCCCACGATGATCCTGTTGGCCACCACCTGCGGCGACGACAGCGACAGGCCCGTGCCGGCCTTCTTCTGATCGTTCAGATAAATCTTCTCGAGCATCTTGCCGGTCGACGCCGCGAACGCCACCAGATAGCCATCGCTGCTCACCACATACGCCCGTTCGCTCGTGAGCGCGGCCCCGACCAGCACCGGTGCGGACCCGCTGACCCGGGAACGCCACAGCACATGGCCATCGGCCACCGAGAGCGCAGCGATTTCGCCGGTGCGTAACGGGCAGATCATCATGCCGTGGTCCGCGGCAATGCTGCCGAGCACCGAGTCCTCGAATTTCTGCTCCCAGACGACCTGGCCGGTCTTCCGGTTCAGGGCCACCACCAGCCCCTCAGGGTTGCTGTCGGAATGGACCATGTCGCCATTGCCACCTCCGACGATCACCAGATCGCCCGACAGCGTCACGGGTGCCGTGATCGGATAGCCAAGCGGAGTCCGCCAGACGACGCGGCTGAGTTTTTGCGCCTGCAACTCCTCGTCGGAATCGCTTCTGATCGCGACCACGGCGAGGCCGTTGAAACCGCTTCCGATGTAGACCGTGCCTGCATCGTCAATGGCGGGAGAACTCTCCGGATCGTTCACGGCCTGTTTCCAGAGCTGTTTGCCATCCGAGATCCGCACGGCAAACACAAATCCCGGATCGCCCACAGGCCTGCCGCCGTTGCCTTCCACCGCGCCGGCTCCGACGACGGCCATGTCTCCGAAGATGGCTGGCGATGACTCGATGTGCAGCGGTGTTTTCACTGCCCAGTGCAGCTTGCCGGTTGCGGCCTCAAAACACAGCAGCGAGCTGTCGGTATCCTGATGCAGGCCCTGCCCGATGACGACGTACTTCCCGTCCGCCGTCACCGCAGGAGAACTGAAGAACGGCGGCAGGGATTGCTTGTTGATCTCCGTCACCTGCCAGATTGGCTTGCCGGTGTCGTAATCGAGGCTCGCCAGCAAGCCTGTGTAGCCGCCGAGGTGCGACTGGTTGGCGGAGACGTAGATGCGTTTGCCGACGATCGCGGGCATCCCGAGGAAGAGCCCGTCCTCGGGTTGAAAGCTCCACACGGGCGTCAGCCCGGCGGGTGACATCCCGCCATCGGAATGAGCGCGTGAATAATCTTGTCGTCTGGTCGCCGAGGCATCCGGCTGAACGGCGGTGGCTGGTCCGGTCGCAATGGCGACTCTGGCGGGCGTTGCCGCTGCGGTCACGCTGGCAACCGCCGCAGCCGCAGGCGTGCTGGTAACGGGCGCCGCCTCTGGCGCCCGTGACGAGGCCGTATTCGTCTGGTGCAGCGCCTGCTGCGCGATCAAGTCTTCGGCCACTCGTGCCCAATTGATCTGGTCGGTGGGCGTGGCTCCCGTTCGGGCTGCGGATCGGGACGGCACCGCCAGGTGCAACAGCCGCACCCCGACGAACATGACCAGCGCCAGGGACGCCGCAACTGCCGAGACCGGCCGCCAGTGGAGCCGCAGAAACCGGCCCAGAGCCTTTGGATTGAAGACCACGCCGGCGACGTTCGCCAGAAAGCCCATGATCGTGGGAAACAGCGCGCTGCCCGCGTTGATGATGATCGGGACTACGGCGAGATCGACACCCG
>JBDTSX010000588.1:0-3351 GCA_039930925.1 Acidobacteriota bacterium
CACGCGGTCGCCGAGAATCGCGCCGCCAGTGAATGGACTGGTCGGATCGACGGCGACGACGGCGACGGTTCGCCCGCTCTGCCGGATCTCGGTGATCAGGCGGTCCACGAGCGTGCTTTTACCAGCGCCGGGCGGGCCAGTCAGGCCGACGAGATACGCGCGTCCGGTGTGCGGGAAGATCCGCCGGACCAGCTCGGCGCCGGCGGCGTCCTCGTCCTCGATCAGGGAGATCGCCCGCGCGATCGCCCGCGCGTCCCCGCTCAGGACCCGTTCGGACAGGCTGGTTTGGGTCACGAGGCGTTCACGGCCGGACGATGGCGATGCGGGATCACTGATTGAGCAGCTGACGCGCGATCACCAGGCGCTGGATTTCGCTCGTGCCTTCGCCGATCGTCGTCAGCTTCACGTCCCGGAAATATTTCTCGGCCGGATAGTCCTTCACGAATCCGTAGCCGCCATGGATCTGAACGCAGTCATCGGCCGCCTTGACGGCGATCTCACTGGCGAAGAGCTTGGCCATCGACGACTCGCGCGTCGTCCGGACGCCCTGGTCCTTGAGATAGGCCGCGCGATAGGTCAACAGGCGCGCCGCTTCGATGCGGGTCGCATTATCGGCGAGCTTCCACTGGATGGCCTGGAACGCGGCAATCGGCTGGCCGAACTGGCGCCGCTCGGTGGCGTAGCGCTTCGCCGCCTCGTACGCGCCTTGCGCCAGGCCGACCGAGAGCGCGGCGATCCCGATCCGTCCCGCATCGAGCACCTGGAGCGTGTTGATGAACCCCTGCCCCTCTTCGCCGACCAGCTGCGCAGACGGAATGCGGCAGTCCTGGAAAATCACCTCGCTGGTGTCGCTCGCGCGCATGCCGAGCTTGTTCTCTTTCCGGCCGGCGCTCATCCCGGGCGTGCCGTGCTCGACCACGAAGGCGGAGATGCCGCGATGCCCTTTCGAGCGATCGGTGATCGCAATCACGACCATGACCCCGCCGATCAGGCCGTGGGTGATGAAGGTTTTCGCGCCGTTGATGACCCAGCCGTCTCCCTGTCGGATCGCGGTGGTGCGCATGCCGGCGGCATCGCTGCCGGCGCCGGCCTCGGTCAGACCCCAGGCGCCGAGCACTTCGCCGCGCACGAGACGCGGAAGGTACTGCGCTTTCTGCGCGTCGCTGCCGAACGTCGCGAGGTGCGAGGTGCACAGGCCGTTGTGCGCCGCCACCGAGAGGGCAATCGCCGGGCAGACGCGCGAGAGCTCTTCGATGCAGATGCAGTAATCGACGGCCGACATGCCGGAGCCGCCGAACTCTTCCGGGAACTGGATGCCGGTCAAACCGAGCGCCGCCAGCTTCGGCAGCAGGTCCATGGGGAAATGCTGCGCCTCGTCCCACTCCATGACGTGCGGACGCATTTCCGCTTCCGCGAATTCACGGACCGTGCGGCGGAGCAGTTGCTGCTCCTCGGTCGGGCGGAAATCCATCGCCCGCAATGTATCAAGGGGGCGTGGAGAAGGCAAAAAGCCGGCGCGCAGGCGGGGGTGGAGCAGCTATGCTGAAGGCATGACGATCCGCTCTCGCTACCTGGTGCCCCTCGTCGTCTGTCTCGCCCTGATCGTGCCGTCGGCCGCCTCAGCCGACATCACCGGCTTCATCGGCACGAACCGCACGCCGTCCAATCGGACGGTCAAGGGTTTCGCGATTGGAACCGGCCTGCTCGTCGCCGGCTTCGAGTTCGAATTCGCGAGCACGAACGAGGATCTCGTGACCGCGGCGCCGAAGCTGCGCACGTACATGTTCAACGGGCTCGCTCAGACGCCAATCCCGATCGCGCGGATGCAGTTCTACGGGACGGTCGGCGGCGGAGTGTTTCGGGAGACGCTGAATACGAATTCGGAAACCAACGTGGGGATCAATGTGGGCGGGGGGGTGAAAATCACGCTGGCTGGGCCGCTCCGATTGCGGCTCGACTATCGGGTCTTCACGCTGCGCGGCACACCGGCGTACGAGAAGCCGCAGCGATTCTACGCCGGGCTCAACCTGAAGTTCTGACGCGCGGAACGGGGAGGGACAGGGGCCACTCCCCCGTCCCAGCGCCGCACCTCGCGTGACGTCAGCCGCCAATCGGCGTCAGGCTCAACTTGCTGAGCCCGGCCGCGAACGCGTCCGTGTATCGCTTCCACATCGCCGCCGTCTCGGGCGCCCGCTTCTCGTCGTCGGTCATCGTCTTCTGCATCATGGCGAAGAGCTCGTATTCAGCGTTGGCGGACGCGGGCTCCATCATCACGACGTAAAGCGCGTTGGCGCCGAAGGGCTCGGCCGCCTTGAAGACCTTGAAGCCGCTCGCCTGTTGTTTCAGCGCGGCATCTTCAGTCTTGGCCAGACCCGCCTTCAGTTTTCCGATCATCTCCTCGAAGACGGCGGTCTGGTCAGGCTTGATCTGTACGAGCAGGATACCCGCAGGCGTGGTGAACCCCACCTTGGGCGGTTCCGCCGGCGCGGCCGGCGCGGCCGTGGCCGGCGCGGTGGTGGCGGGCGGCTGCTGGGCCGCCGGCTGCTGCGCCGGGGGCGCAGCCTGGGCAAACAGAACCGCAGGGGCCAGTGCCGCAGCGAGCGTAAAGGTCATCGTAACGAAAGGGCGACGCATTCAATCTCCTCCTTGATCGACCAGCCTATTGCAACAGAAGCGACACTGTAGCGTACACCGTTCTGCGTGCCTAGCGGCCGTGCTGCACGCACCGCCGTCTCGGCATGCGACGGGTTGCATCTGCGGGAGCGGCGTTCCTCCTCGCACGACTACAGCCGCCATTCGTCCCTCGCGGGGTGCAAGCGGGCGCCCGACCGCATCCGGGTGCGGCGTCCGCTTTCAGTCCGGGCGGCTAGACGAATACCGCCATGATCTCGTTCGCCAGCAGCATGCCCTCGCGCGAGAGGCGCAGCTGAGGACCTTCGTGAAACACCAGCCCGGCGTCGATGAACGGGCGCAGGGCGGCGCCGTACCGGTTCCAGACATCAACGCCATATCGTGTGCCCGCGATCTCGATGTCAATCCCCGAGGTCAGCCGCAGGCCGGTAAACAGTGCCTCTTCGAGTTGCACGTCTCGCGCCAGTTCCCGCCGCTCAATGGCGACCGGCCGTCCGGCCGCGAGTCGCGCCACGTAGTCCTCCGTGGCGGCGACATTCTTCCACCGAACGCTGTCGCGGGTGGAGTGGGCCCCGCACCCGAAACCGAGCCAGGAGCCGTCGGCCCAGTATTTCAGATTGTGCCGCGAGAACCGCCCGGCGCGCGCCACGTTGGAAATTTCGTACTGCGCATAACCGGCTCCCTCGAGACGCGCAAGACTCCACAGGTACATCTCCGCGG